>JAJQFO010000058.1 GCA_021201095.1 Lachnospiraceae bacterium | reverse complement strand
GTGCAGATATGACCTTTGCCTGGACTGACGCGCAGATCGGTATGATGGACGCGCAGCTGGCTTCCAAGATCATGTATGCAGGTGAAGATGCCAAAGTGATCAACGAAAAGGCAGCAGAATACGCTTCCCTGCAGTCCAGCGCACTTTCCGCTGCGAAGAGAGGCTATGTGGACAACATCATCGATGCCCAGGATACCAGAAAATATGTGATCGGAGCATTTGAAATGCTGTATACAAAGAGAGAGGACGGCCCGTCCAGGAAACATGGAACAGTCTAACATAAGTGAGCGAGGTGAGACAGATGAAACTTAGATTAAAAGCTTTGCTGCTGGCACTTGGGCTTACTGTTTCCAGTCTTTCTGTGGGTGTTTACGCAGAGGAAGAGACAGACGCTTCGACAGAGCAGGTGACGGAAGCTTCTGAGGAAGAGTCTCTTGCGTCGGAGGCGGATGAAGAAGACCTGACCGAGGAAGAAACGGATCCGTCAGAGGAGGAGTCTGCTGCGGAGGAAGACGCTGAGGATGAGACCGAAGCCGCCGAAGAAGATACTGAGGCCGAGACGGAAGCGATGACCGCAGAGGAATATTACTCCCAGCTGATTGATAACTATCTGGTTCAGATTGATGCCTGGACGGATGAACAGGTGGATTCCTATATGGAGAGTGAGGATTCCGTTACGGCACTGATCGCTTATAACTGGAACACCGTAAAGTCTGAGCTGGGTGATTATGTAGGAGTGACCGCGATTACCAACACAGAATCTTCAGCGGATGGCTACGGCGGCACGATTACAGCCACTGCAGACTATGAAGGCGTCAGCAAAGGCGGCACGGTTACTGTGGCTCTGACATATGAATACACCTATTCTTCATCCTATGGACAGTATGTGATGAACCTGACTGATCTGACCTGGGAAGTAGACTACACGCTGGGAGTCATGATGCAGAAGGCAGCGATGAACACGGCGATGGGCGTTGTGATTGTATTCCTTATGCTGGCCTTCTTAAGCTTCCTGATCAGTAAGATCCACTATATACCGGAAGCACTGGAAGCGCGGAAGAAAGGCAGCGAAGAGCCAGCTGCGCCTGCTCCAAAGCCAGCGGCTGCACCGGCTCCGGTTTTGGAAGAACCAGCAGAAGAGAATCCGGCTGACGATCTGGAGCTGATTGCGGTGATCACAGCGGCGATCGCGGCAGCACGTGAGGAGGATTCTACAGTGAATACAGGCGACGGATATGTCGTTCGATCCATTAAAAAAGTAAATAACAGAAACTGGCGCAGAGCCTGAATACGGGAGGTCTATCATGAAAACTTATACCATTACAGTAAACGGAAATGTCTATGATGTAACAGTGGAAGAGGGCGCTGGCGCAGCAGCTGCTCCTGTGGCGGCAGCAGCACCGGCTCCGAAGGCAGCGGCTCCTGCTCCGAAAGCAGCACCGGCTCCGAAGGCAGCAGCCCCGGCAGCAGGCGGATCTGCAGGTGCAGTAAAGGTGACCGCTTCCGTACCTGGCAAGGTACTCAGCCTGGAGGCGAAGGTTGGCGACTCTGTGACCAGAGGCCAGAATATTATCATCCTCGAGGCAATGAAGATGGAGATCCCGGTCGTGGCTCCGCAGGATGGCACAGTAGCAAGCATTGATGTAGCAGTCGGACAGTCTGTAGAGAACGGCGACGTTCTGGCTTCCCTGAACTAATGAAAACAGTGCTTTATTCAGACATCCGATAACAGGGAGGTAATAGAATGACCTATGTTATAAATACGTTGTCAAATTTATGGGAGCAGACCGCTTTTATGAACCTGACCGTCGGCAACTACGCGATGATCATTGTGGCTCTGTTTTTCCTGTATCTGGCAATCGGACACGATTTTGAGCCTCTGCTTCTGGTACCGATCGCGTTTGGTATGCTGCTGGTAAATATCTATCCGGATATTATGGCGGAGCCATACACGGATGCGGCCGGAATCGAACATGCCGGAGGACTTCTGTATTATTTCTACACACTGGATGAATGGAGTATCCTGCCGTCGCTGATCTTCATGGGCGTCGGGGCGATGACGGACTTCGGTCCGCTGATTGCGAACCCGATCAGCTTCCTGCTCGGCGCTGCTGCACAGATCGGTATCTATGCGGCATACTTCTTTGCCATCCTTCTTGGCTTTAATGGAAAGGCAGCGGCAGCAATCTCGATCATCGGAGGCGCAGACGGACCGACATCCATTTTTCTGGCTGGTAAGCTGGGGCAGTCGGAGCTGATGGGTTCGATCGCCGTGGCGGCATATACTTATATGTCTCTGGTTCCGATCATTCAGCCGCCTATCATGAAGGCACTGACGACAAAGGAGGAGCGCAGCATCAAGATGCAGCAGCTTCGTCCTGTATCGAAGCTGGAGAAGATCCTGTTCCCGATCATCATCACCATCGTGGTATGCCTGCTTCTGCCGACCACGGCTCCGCTTGTCGGTATGCTGATGCTCGGCAACCTGTTCCGTGAGTGCGGCGTGACAAAGCAGCTGCAGGAGACCGCAGCCAATGCGATGATGTATATCGTTGTCATCCTGCTGGGCACATCCGTAGGTGCGACCACCAGCGCAGAAGCGTTCCTGAATATGGACACCATCAAGATCGTTGTTCTTGGTCTGATTGCATTTGCTATTGGTACCGCTGCTGGTGTATTGCTTGGCAAGCTGATGTGTAAGCTGACGCACGGAAGGATCAATCCGCTGATCGGCTCCGCCGGCGTGTCGGCCGTGCCGATGGCGGCCCGTGTATCCCAGAAGGTCGGTGCTGAGACCGATCCGACCAACTTCCTGCTGATGCACGCCATGGGACCAAACGTGGCAGGCGTCATCGGTACCGCCGTGGCAGCCGGTACATTCATGGCGATTTATGGTGTGAAATAAATGCTGCACTGGATGCAGCGATTTCGGACAGGTCTTCGTACAGACTGCGAAGACCGTGTGCAAATGTATATGATCTTTTTATCTATGATATAGATCTTCCTTTACCCTGTACCTGCGGCATTTATGGCAGGCAGGACAGTCCTTTTCTGTGGCAGGACTGAAAAGTAAGTATGATGGGAAGGAAGAACAGACGAAAAGGAGGACGAACATGGCTGATAAGAACAAAAAGCCAAATAAATCAGAGCCGGCCGCAAAGCCGATCAAGATTACAGAGACGATCCTGCGTGACGCGCATCAGTCTCTGATCGCGACCAGAATGTCGACCGAGCAGATGCTTCCGATTATTGAGAAACTGGACAAGGTTGGCTACCATTCCGTAGAGTGCTGGGGCGGCGCGACCTTCGATGCATCCTTACGTTTCCTGAAAGAGGATCCGTGGGAGAGACTGCGCAAGCTGCGCGACGGCTTCAAAAATACCAAGCTGCAGATGCTGTTCCGCGGACAGAACATCCTTGGTTATCGTCCGTATGCAGACGACGTAGTAGAATATTTTGTACAGAAATCCGCAGCTAACGGCATTGATATTATCCGTATTTTTGACTGTCTGAACGATCTGCGCAACCTGCAGACTGCAGTAAAGGCAGCAAAGAAAGAAAAGGTACATGCACAGGTAGCAATGTCCTACACACTGGGCGATGCCTATACTCTGGAATACTGGGTAGACCTGGCGAAGAGAATTGAGGATATGGGTGCGGATTCGATCTGCATCAAGGATATGGCCGGACTGCTGCTGCCGTACCAGGCGACAGAACTTGTGCAGGCATTAAAGAGTGCGGTGAAGCTTCCGATTCAGCTGCATACGCATTATACCTCCGGTGTCGCTTCCATGACTTATCTGAAAGCGGTCGAGGCAGGTGTAGATGTGATTGATACTGCAATGTCACCGTTCGCGCTGGGTACCTCTCAGCCGGCGACAGAAGTGATGGTAGAGACCTTCAAGGGCACTCCGTATGATACAGGTTTTGACAGCCAGCTGCTGGATGAGATCGCTGACTACTTCCGTCCGATGCGTGATGAGGCACTTGAGAGCGGTCTGCTCAACCCGAAGAACATGGGCGTCAACATCAAGACCCTGCTCTATCAGGTACCGGGCGGTATGCTTTCCAACCTGACCTCACAGCTGAAGGATATGCACGCAGAAGACAAGTATTACGAGGTGCTTGAAGAAGTGCCGAAGGTGCGTAAGGACCTGGGCGAGCCGCCTCTTGTGACGCCGTCTTCTCAGATCGTCGGTACGCAGGCCGTGATGAATGTCGTCGGCGGCGAGCGCTACAAGATGGTAACCAAAGAGACAAAGGATATTTTAAGCGGCAAATACGGCGCAACTGTAAAGCCATTTAATAAGGAAGTACAGAAAAAGTGCATCGGCGAGGATGCAGAAGTAATCACCTGCCGCCCGGCAGATCTGATTCCGGATGAACTCGATACGCTGCGCGGAGAAATGGCACAGTGGTCCGAGCAGGATGAAGATGTGCTCACCTATGCACTCTTCCCGCAGGTAGCGGTAGACTTCTTCAAATACAGACAGGCGCAGGAGCAGAAGGTGGATCCGACCCTGGCAGACGAGAAGAACAAAGCTTATCCGGCTTAAGCTTAAGTGTGCTGGTATTTTTGTATTTCACTATTTTATTAGTTCATTAAGCACTGATTCTTCATTTGCTTATCACATCAGTTCTGGGAGGAGTATGGTTCGGCTGGATATCTGTCCTGCATGATGTATCAGACGATGCAGGAGATGCAGGACAGTATTCAGATAACTGTATCGGAGGTGTCCGGTCTCACATGTTAAATCCCGGGAACACGCTCCGGCTGGTGTGATTTATCGTATCTTTATTTTATATCGGATATCTGGTGGTCAGCACAGTAAGTAGTCTGTGAAAGACCATTTTATCAGGGACATAGCCGAAGAATTTTTTTTATTATAGTCGTATAGAATGCCACAAAGTTATAGAATGCCACAAGGTTGTGAGTCTGAATCACGGAGCAGTTCGTGATAAGGTTTTGTGTGCGCTTGCAGATGTTGCGTGTGACAGCGCAGAATTCACCTAAATCAAATAATAGCCTTGAAAACAGCAAGGGGGAAAGTTATGAGAGATACGACACTGGTTATCATGGCGGCAGGGATTGGCAGCCGCTTCGGCGGGGGCGGCGTGAAACAGCTGACATCATTTGGACCTGGCGGCGAAATCATTATGGACTATTCCATTTACGACGCGATTGAGGCAGGTTTTACGAAAATCGTTTTTGTTATCCGTCATTCTATGGAAAAGGATTTTCGCGAAATTATCGGAGACCGAATTGCGAAGAAGATTAAAGTAGAATATGCCTATCAGGAGATTGAGGATCTGCCAATAGGCTATGCTGCGCCAAAGGGCAGAGAAAAGCCCTGGGGAACCGGTCAGGCGATTCTGGCTTGCCGTAATGTCGTACATGAGCCATTTGCCGTGATCAATGCGGACGACTACTATGGAAAAGATGCTTTTCGCAAGGTTCGCGGATTTCTTTCAGAGGCAACCCCATTTAGCAGCGGACATTACCATTTCTGCATGGCTGGGTTTATTCTGAAGAATACGCTTTCTGAGCATGGCGGCGTGACCCGCGGGATCTGCAGGCTGAACGAGAATGGAGAGCTTATTGAAGTCCTTGAGACAAAAGATATCATAAAGACCTTTGGAGGTGGAGCGGCCGTCTATTCCGCCAATGCCAGCCTGATCCGCCTGGATCCGGAATCGCTGGTTTCCATGAATTTCTGGGGCTTTACGCCGGACTTCATGGACGAGCTGGAGGAAGGCTTCCAGGGATTCCTTGATCATCTGGACACGAATGCCCTGAAAGCAGAGTACCTTCTCCCGACCATCGTAGACCGGATGCTGAAGGAAGACAAGGTGGATATCACCGTACTGCCGTCAAACGACCACTGGTTTGGCGTGACCTTCCGCGAGGATGTGCCGATCGTGAAGCAGTCCATCCTGGAGCTGGTCGAAGCGGGACAGTATCCGCGGAGTCTGTATTAAAACACTATTTTATCATAAACAAATCAAAAAGTTGCCTGGCATACAATGATTTGTACGTTAATTTGCAGATACAAAATAGCGTCCACCAAGTGTGGATGCTTGTAAGATATTTTACAGAAAGGGGAGCTTCAATTAAGCTACCCCTATATGTTTATATTTTCTATTCAGTTAATATCTATCATTGTCTGGATAAAAAACAATCAGATTCGATCAGAGATTTAAAAGAAAAATCGGGGCAACAGGATTTGAACCTGCGACCTCGCGGCCCCCAGCCGCGCGCGCTACCAAGCTACGCCATACCCCGATATTGCAACCTGTTTCCTTTGCGACTCCCCTATTGTACTAGAGAATTTCGGATTTGTAAAGGAAAAATTTTTAAAGTAAGCACTGCATTTTTTTTGATTTGCTCTGGACATTAAAAATAGCTCGGAACGGGAGTTTTGAGGCTGAAGCCGCTCGTGTCTACGTTTCGATTCGGTCGTTGCTAAACGTGTTGCCACAGGCACACAGCAGCCGCGCAGGCGAGTAGAAGCCGATGAGCCGCCTCTTACTCGCTCGCAGTGAACGCTGAGGCTTAATTTCGCAGGAGGAAGGCAAGCATGAATTGCATCGAAATAACAAACTTGGGCATTCCGGAGCTGCTGCCATATTCACAGATCTCAGAGCGGCAGCTGCTTCATTATAATGAACCCCAGGAGGGATTTTTTGTCGCGGAAAGCCCGAATGTCATAAAGCGGGCGCTGGAAGCCGGATACGCTCCGTTGTCTTTTCTGATAGAGAAAACGCAATTGTCCGGTGCGATGGCTGAAGTGCTGGAACACTATCCGGATGTTCCAGTATATACTTCCAGAAAAGATGTGCTGGAGTCCATCACCGGATATTCCATGACACGCGGTGTGCTGTGCCTGATGCGGCGCAGGCCCCTGCCGGAAGCAGCAGAGCTCTGCCGTCCGCTGCATCGGATCACGGTGTTGGAGGATGTCATGAATCCGACGAATGTAGGCGCGATATTCCGCTCTGCTGCCGCGCTGGGTGTGGAAGCTGTATTGCTGACGAAGGGCTGCAGCGACCCGCTCTACCGCCGGGCTGCGCGGGTGAGCATGGGGACCGTCTTTCAGGTCCCGTGGGCATGGCTTGAAACAGACGACTGGACAGAGCAGCTGCATGGCTGCGGCTTCGTCACCGCAGCCATGGCATTGTGTGAGGATTCGCTGTCTTTGGATGTCCCCACGCTGCATGAGATTTCGCGTCTGGCTGTTGTATTGGGAACGGAAGGAGATGGCCTGAAAGCTTCCACGATTGCTCATTGCGATTATACCGTGCGGATTCCGATGTCAAATGGGGTGGACTCGTTAAATGTTGCTGCTGCGAGTGCAGTTGCATTCTGGGAGCTTTGCAGCTATTCCGGCTAAAGCCGGATGCAGGCCGAGCCATTGCGCGATAGCGCAATTTATAATGGTGAAAAAACATTTGGAACGATTAGCACTCAGGACTTGACACGGCTAACAATATGCGTTATAACACGTTTGTAACAAAACTGGTGTCCTTATGCATGAAAGGATAACTACAAACGTCAAATGCTGGGAATGATAATACAGAATGGATACGGAAATATGCTGGGGAGATCAGGCAGATGAGTGTGAAGCAGGGTGGAACAACATACTATTACCGGGATTATACGGATGATTTTGTGGAGAGTGCCCATCAGGATCAGACATTGCCGGAGGATTATCGCTGGATACACAAAAATATTTTTTACCGCCTGATTTCTGCGGTGCTTTACTGTGCGGCGCTGATCTTTGCACTGCTTTATGGCAGATTTGTACTGCATATCCGTGTAGAAAATCGGAAGGTATTGAAAAAAGCCCAAAAAACGGGCTGCTTTCTGTACGGAAATCACACGCAGCCCATGGGGGATGTGTTTGGTCCGGCTCTCTATTGCTTCCCCATGCGGATAAGTGCCATTGCCAGTCCGTCGAATCTGGGAATTCCGGTAATCGGGAAGCTTCTTCCTATGCTGGGCGGTTTGTTTATTCCGGATTCTATGGGACAGATGAAGAGGTTCATGGAGGCGGTTCAGTACTATGTGGGAAAGAAACGCTGTATTGTCATTTATCCGGAAGCGCATGTCTGGCCCTGGTGTACGTTCATCCGGCCCTTTCAGGCCACGGCCTTCCGCTTTCCGGTGCTGTACCATGTGCCTGCCTTTTGTATGACGACCACCTACCAGCAGCGGAAGCATGGAAGCAAACCGAAAATCGTTGTTTATATTGACGGCCCGTTTTTTGCTGAACCGGGCAAAAATAAACGGGAGCAGCAGATGGAGCTGCATGACAGGATTCATGCCTGCATGGAGTCACGCAGCCGGATGAGCACCTGTGAATATATTCGCTATCAAAAGGAGAGCTGCGCAAGGTAAAATTCTGCGGGAGCGGGATGGCGCAGCATAGATCATACATCGTGCATCTGCCTTGCAGATACGTGGAAACAGAAGGAGACGAATTCATGAATGTCCTGTATTGCGGAGATAAAAATATAGAGGATGGACTGGTGATTTCCGTTCTGTCATTACTGAAAGCTGCTTCGGAGCCCCTGAACATATTTGTGATGACAATGGATCTGCAACTTAAGACAGGGCAGATTTTGCCCGTTTCCCAGGAAACCATCCGCTATCTGGACAATCGCCTTAAAAAGCAGAATGAAAAGAACTCAGTCATTCGAATTGATGCCACGGAGCTGTTTCGCGCCGCGCCGCCGCTGGCGAATATGGAAACGCGTTTCACGCCCTGCTGTATGCTGCGCCTGTATGCGGATCAGGTGCCGAATTTACCGGACCGAATCCTTTATCTGGACAATGATGTGGTCTGCAGGAGAGATTTTGGAGGGTTTTATCATCAGGACTTATCAGACTGTGAGGTGGCTGGTGTCCCGGATTATTATGGAAAGTGGTTTTTCCGGAGGAACCTGTTTCATATGGATTATATGAATTCCGGCGTCCTGCTGCTGAATCTGGCGCTCATTCGGGAGACAGGTCTGTTTGCGCGATGCCGGGACCTTTGCAGTGAAAAAA
>JAJQFO010000253.1 GCA_021201095.1 Lachnospiraceae bacterium | reverse complement strand
GGGCTGAGCTATAAAATGATTTTTGGCATTCTGGTAGGTTGTATTCCGGTCGGAGTCATATTCATAAGTATCATCATGCAGCCGGAACAGTCGCTGATTCAGGAGTACCAGCTGACAAGAATCTATGCCTGGCTGTATCCGGACGAGTATCCGTCTGATTCGATGCAGCAGCAGAATTCCATCAAAGCCATCGCCTCCGGGCAGCTTTACGGCAAGGGGCTGGATAATGATGATGTAGAATCTGTTAAAAACGGAGGCTTTGTCTCTCAGGATCAGACAGACTTCATTTTCGCGGTGGCCGGGGAGGAGCTGGGATTTATCGGCTGCTGTATCATTGTCCTTCTGGAATTATTAATTTCGCTTGAATGCTTTCTGATAGCCAGAAAGGCCAGAAACCTGTCAGGAACTCTGATCGCATGCGGTGTCGGATTCCTGGTCTCTATTCAAAGCTTTGTGAATATTGCGGTAGCGACGGGGCTGCTGCCGAACACCGGCCTGACGCTGCCATTCGTCAGCTACGGCCTGACATCACTTGTGAGCTTCTGTATCGGCATCGGTTTTGTTCTGAATGTCGGGCTTCAGGCGAAGCGGTATTAGTGGTTAATGATTAGAGATTAGTGGCCAGTGAGTGGGTAGTAGGTAGTTGGTAGTTGCTAGTTGGTAGTTGTAAGTGGGTAGATGTTAGTGGGTAGCGTGCCATGGACAGTCCTGACAGATTGTGACGAGTTTGTGGCGGAGTAGTTTAAAATTTGTTTTCTATTTGGTTGCATTCGCAGCCTGTAATGAACAATATTAATTGTAGCACGCAAAAAGGGGGAAATAAACATGAATGTAGCATTTATCGCACACGACGCAAAGAAAAAACTGATGCAGAATCTGTGTATCGCTTACCGGGGCATTCTCGCAAAAAACCAGCTTTACGCGACCGGCACCACCGGAAGGCTGATTGAAGAGGCCACGGGATTGAATATCCATAAGCTTCTTGCCGGACATATCGGGGGAGAAGAGCAGCTCGGGGCGATGATCGAGCAGGGGCAGATTGACTTAATGATTTTCTTCCGCGATCCTCTGGGAGCGAGACCGAACGAACCGGATATCAATAAGGTGATCCGCCTTTGTGATGTTCATAATGTGCCTCTGGCTACGAATATTGCTTCGGCAGAAATGCTGCTAAAATCACTGGAAAAAGGAGACCTTGAGTGGCGTGAAATGTACAGATAACGAAGATGCCCGTGTAAAGCTTGGCTATACTGAGCGGGAATGGGCGAGAATGCTTGAACAGGAACGACAGGAAAAAATCCGGAACCGCCGACTGGGAGCCGCACTCGCGCTGCTTCTTTTGCTGGCTGTAAGTATGGGCTTCCTGGTCTATTATATGGTGTTCCGGTCTCATGATTATACACTGACTTATGCATACAGCAGCACAGATGCTGTGTATGGATTGGGCACTATCCTGGAAGAGCTTGATACAGAAGAAGGATATGCGTCAGACCTGTGTGTGCTTACAGAGGATGTCAATACACCAGCAGCCTCTCTGGATGCTTATTCAGCTGCTCTTTTTGATATCAATGAGCAGGAGGTTCTCTATGCGAAGGACGTGTTTACGAAGCGTTCACCGGCCAGTATTACAAAGGTGATGACCGCACTTGTCACATTAAAATATGGCAACCTTGATGACCAGGTAACCGTTACAAGCACAGCACTGGATATTGAAGAAGGCTCTTCCGTTGCCGATCTGAAGGTGGGAGATGTCCTTTCCCTGCGGCAGCTGCTCTACGGGATGATGGTCGTTTCCGGAAATGACGCCGCGATGGTAATTGCGGAACATGTTGCCGGCAGTGTGGATGCTTTTGTAGAGCTTATGAATGAGGAGGCAGCAGCTCTGGGCGCGACGGGAACGCATTTTACAAACCCTCATGGCCTGACAGATTCTGATCATTACACGACGGTTTATGATATCTATCTGATTTTTAATGCTGCCATGCAGTATGATACCTTTATGGACATTATTAACCGTGAGAATTATTACGCGGAATATACAGACGCAGACGGAAATGCTGTAGCAGTCACATGGGATTCCACAAACCAGTATTTTACCGGACAGGCTACAGCGCCTGACGGAGTCATCGTGTACGGCGGTAAGACCGGTACGACCAATGACGCAGGCGCCTGCCTCGCTCTGCTGGCAAAAGACCTTTATGGCAACCCCTATCTGGCGATTATCCTGCATTCCGAGTCAAAGGAAACCTTATATCCTGAGATGAACAGCCTGCTGGAGCTGATTGAAAATTAGTGTTGTATTTTTCGCCCAAATAGACTATAATGAGTCCACGAAAGAAAATATATCCGCTATTAAAAGGAGGAGATGCCCATGATACAGTTAATCTTAGGCAATAAGGGAAAAGGCAAGACGAAGGTATTGCTTGATAAGGCAAATACCGAGATTAAGGTTGCACATGGCAGTATCGTTTATCTTGACAAAAGTGCAAAGCATATGTATGAACTGAATAATAAAGTTCGGCTCATTGATATTTCTGGTTTTGATTTAAAATCCAGTGAAGAATTTATAGGCTTTATATATGGAATTATCTCACAGGATCATGACCTTGAGCAAATGTATCTTGACAGTTTTCTTACCATTGCAAAGGCTGAAACTCCTGATGAGGCAAACGCAATTCTGAAAACACTGCTTGAGATCGGGCAAAAATATGATGTATCCTTTATTATCAGCATTTCACTGCAGGCTGATGATATTGATGCAGGCTTTAAGGAGAATATTATTGCGGAGCTTTAAGTAAACAGATGATACACGCAAAATCTTTTACAAAAATCCGTATTACAGCTTCATAGAATTTTATGGAAAATAAAATGTGGTGTTATGATGAACAGCTACATAGGGTGCGGCGGTCAGTGAAATGCATTTCCTGATCGCCGCACCTGTCTTGGTTATAAGAAGTTATTCTTTTGGCATTATGTCTCCTGCCTGAAACAGATTATTCGTTTTTTCCGAATGAAGAGACGCGTCCATAGAGGCTCAACAGGTACAATCCAGCCAGGCCAACGATTGCATAAATCAGTCTGGATAGCCATGTCATATTGCCAAAAATCAGATTTACCAGATCCAGGCGGAAGAATCCGATCAGTCCCCAGTTGATTGCCCCTATGATGACCAATGTGATCGCCGTATAGTCAAAACCCTTACTCATAATATTTTGTCCGCTCCTTTCCTTATATATACACATGGTAAACGAGCTGGTCTCGTTCACGGATGTCCACTATAAGCATAACCAATTCACATTTTTTTATACAAAATCGCTTGTATCAGCATCCGGAACATGGTACAATGAAAGCTGCGCATTTAAAATCGCTTCGCGATGGGCGCAGCCTTCGTCCATACTCGTAAACGAGTACGGACATACAATGAAAGCTGCGCATTTAAAATCTCGCAGGCAGTGGGCGCAGGATATAAATGGTATTTGAGAGAGAGGAACACTTTCTTGATGAAACATAAAAAGAAGAAAATCACCAAATACAGACGCTATCCTTATTTTAATATCGGGACGCTGCTTTTTAGTCTGGTGTTTATTTACATGATTATTATGATGGTGATGTATGCCACTGAAACACACGTCACCTCTTATGAAGTAAAAAAAGGGACCATTTCCGGCAATTACAGATATGAAGCGCTTGCTCTCAGGGAAGAGACGACCGTTACTGCCACACAGTCTGGCAGTGTCCGTTATTTTGAACGTGAAGGCGCCAAGGCATCCGCGGGCAGTACGGTCTGCGCAATCGATGAGTCCGGCAGCAGTGTAGTACAGTCCCTCAGTGATTTTTCCATGACATCTGATGATGAGAGCCGGCTGCGGGAACTGCTCTCCAGTTTTACGATTAATTTTTCAGCAGACAGCTTCCAGAAGACTTATGATCTTAAGTCAAGCGTGGAAGGTCTGATCTCAGAAGTGATAGAAGAAAACTCCGTTACCTCCTCTACTACACGCAATGCCTGTTATGCACCGGTATCTGGATTTGTACTGTATAAAATCGACGGATTTGAAGATACGGAAGAAACTGAATTGACATCTGCCATGTTTTCACAAAGCAATTATTCCGTGACAAATCTCCGTAGTCAGGATACGGTTTCTGCCGGAGATACACTGTTTAAGCTTGTCACAAGTGAGGAATGGGCTTTATATTTTCCCATTGACGACAGCCTGGCCACGGAGTTGGCAGATTCCTCCACCATTAAATTTCGTTTTCTGAAGGATAATGTCACATTTACTTCTTCATTTTCGATTATCACCAACGGAGAGGAATCGTTTGGCAAGATTACTCTGGATAATTCCCTGGTGCGTTATGTAACAGATCGTTATCTGGAAATTGAGCTGGTAATGAATAAAAAGTCTGGCCTGAAGGTTCCGATTTCCGCGATCTCTACCCGTTCCTTTTACAAAATCCCGGAGGAATATGTGATCGTAAATGAAGATACGGATGATGAAATCACTCTGATGATAGAGAGTTTTTCGGAGGATGGTTCATCTACCATCCGTTATGTAACAGCCACCGTCTACAGTCATTCGGATGGATATTACTGGGTGGATCAGGAATTACTTTCGGAGGATGATTATCTGCGGATTGAGGGTTCTACGACAAGGAAGCGGCTTTCGGAAAGTGACGTTGAGACCCTGTACGGTGTCTATAACATCAACAAAGGCTATGCGGTATTTCGCGAGATTACAATCATTGACCAGAATGAAGAGTATTGTATTGTCGAGAGCAACAACACCTATGGTCTGGCTGCATATGACTATATTGCGCTGGATGCTTCCCAGGTGACAGATGATCAGATTGTTTATTAAGGAAAATGCTTTTTAAGAATACAATGAAAGCCGCGCAATTGAAAATCGCTGCGCGATTGTATATCCCGTACGAAGTGCGGGATGCCCGCGCCCCGCAATCGGAGATTGGGGGCAAAACCCGGCGAGGGGCGCGGCCTGCATCCATACTCGCAGGCGAGTCTGGACATATGATACCATAAGTGCATAACTTCGTAACTGTTCAGTACCTTCACAGTTACAAAACATCTTTAATATTATAGAAATTATATGGATGAGGTGACAGTTGGATGCTTAAGGAAAATTTACAGGAAGTGGAAGAGCGTATTTCAAGGGCCTGTGCCCGGGCAGGCCGAAGGAGGGAGGAAGTGCGGCTGGTCGCGGTCAGTAAATACAAGCCGGTCGAAATGATCCGTGAGGCTTATGAAGAAGGAATCCGTGATTTCGGTGAGAATCATCCGCAGGAGATCCGTGAAAAATATCCTTCTCTTCCGGAGGATATCCGCTGGCATATGATTGGACATTTGCAAACCAATAAGATTAAATATATAATTGAACGTGTATGTATGGTACATTCGCTGGATTCCGTCCATCTGGCGGAAGAGCTCAGCCGGGCAGCCGTGAAATGCGGGAGGGTTATGCCTGTGCTGGTCGAGGTAAATATGGCAAAGGAGGCTTCCAAGCATGGCATCATGCCAGAGGAAGCGGAAGCTTTTATCAGGCAGACTGCTCAGCTTGAGGGAATCCGCATAGAGGGGCTGATGACGATCGCTCCCTATACTGAACAGGCGGAAAGCAATCGCGGATACTTTCGTGATATGAAAAAATTATTTGTTGACATTCAGAATAAAAACATTGATAATGTGAATATGTGCAGTCTCAGTATGGGCATGACCGGAGATTTCGAAGTGGCCATAGAAGAGGGGGCTACGATGGTACGCGTGGGTACCGGCATATTCGGCGCACGGTAACCGTTCAGTACAGCGAGTGTGAGGTACTGTCCTGAATAATCAACGAATGTACATGCTTATGAGATTAAGTGGGGAGACAAGAAAATGAGTGTTATTGACAGATTTCTTAATGTAATGAAAATGAACGATGATGTTCTCGAGGAAGAGTTTCTGGACGACCCAGAAGAGGAAGAAGATTATGATGAGCCGGAGGAGGTACGTCCGAAGAAACGGATTACGAGAAAGTTCAAAGACAAAGAGAGTGATTTTGAACGAATGTCTCAGGATTCTGACAGAGTCGAGCAAACCGCCAGAGAGGAAGCTGCTCCCACGCAGCCTCAGTCTGTAAGGCAAAGCAGACCGCGTTCCACGACGCGCAGCAGCAAGATTTCTCCTATGCGTACAGGAAGCAATGTTGGCAGACGCTCCGGCAGTATGGAGGTCTGTGTCATTAAGCCCAAAAATATCGAAGACTCCCGTGAAGTGACGGAGACTCTGCTCGATGAATGCACGGTCATTTTAAATATGGAAGGGATTGATTTTGAGCTCGCGCAGCGCATTATTGACTTTGCCTGCGGCTCATGCTACGCCATCCACGGCAAGCTTCAGAAGGTCAGCAATTATATTTTTATTATTACACCGCCGAATGTAGACATCTCCGGAGATTTTCAGGAGATGGTGGGGACCTCCTATGATGTTCCATCCTTTGGTACATCCTTTTAGCTGACAGCCATGGAAAAAGATGAATTAATCATAAAAAGATTTCAGGATCTTGCCTCGGCCGCCCACAAGCGGGGCTGTGTGGCATATTCTGATTTTCTGAATCTGAATGAACAGAGTATCTTTCATCAGACAATCAATAAGATTTCCTGGATCCGCGGAGAAACATTTGGCGGTTATCCGGATGCGGAGCGATGCATAGCAGCATTTATTCCGGAAGAACCGCTGTGGGATACATCTGATTGCGACGATTGCGGCACCTTATCCCCATCAGGGATTGTTTATCCCATCCATTGTGTGCATATTCGTCCGCGCAGTCCGAAATTTGCCGAGGCCTTCAGTCACCGGGATGTCCTCGGCGCTTTAATGCATCTCGGTATTGACCGGGCAACGACAGGCGATATCGCTGTCACAGACAGGGAAGCCTGGCTTTTCTGTTCCTCACGTTTTTCTGATCTGATCTGTCGGGAACTGACGCAGGTCAGACATACACAGATTACTTGCTCAGTCAGCCGAATGGATCACTTTTCTTACACACCATCCACACAGACCGTGAAGGGAAGTGTGGCATCCATCCGGCTGGATGCCTTGATCGCTCTTGCTTTTGGAGAATCACGCAGCAGCCTCCTTTCTCTGATTGAGCATGGGAGCGTTTTTGTGAATGGCAGGGTAATCACTACAAATGCCTGTGTCCTAAAAGAGGGGGATCTTGTCTCCGTACATGGAAAGGGGCGGTTCCGCTACAAGGGTACTGCAGGACAGAGCAAAAAAGGCCGTGTCTATGCCGAGGTAGAGAAATATGTGTAACCCTTTCTCGGACGAATCTCCCTCGGACTCAGGGGAAAGGACTCGCCGCAATTTTTATGACAGAGCATACGATCACAGATTTTCTGGCGATCCTCATTGAAGCCACGGATTAGAGGACTTGTCTCTGACCACGCTAATAGCGTTACAAAACGCATGACTATACGAATATGAGCAGCACAAGGAGAGTTTGCATCATGAATACTGGAAAATATAGAACTGGCATGGAAATTACAGTACAGACAGAGGGGAATGCTCCTTATAAAATCTGTCTGCAAGACTCGTTTCGTAAACTGAGTGATTATGTAAAAGCACTTGGATGCGAAGGACATCGGATCTGTATTGTGACAGATTCAAATGTCGGGCCTCTGTATCTGGAAACCGTAAAGCAGACTATAAAGGACTGCTGCACGACATTGGCTTCCTATGAGATTCCAGCCGGCGAAGAAAGCAAAACACTTGATCACGTGAAAGAACTGTATGAAGTTCTCATTCAGGCTGGTTTTGACCGTCATGACTATCTACTTGCCTTAGGAGGCGGAGTCGTAGGTGATCTGACCGGATTTGCCGCCGCAACTTATCTGCGGGGAATTCGTTTTATTCAGGTACCGACCACTCTGCTTTCTCAGATCGACAGCAGTATCGGCGGCAAGACGGGTGTAGATTTTGATTCTTATAAAAACATGGTGGGGGCATTCCATCAGCCAGCTCTGGTTTATATCAATATCAAAACCTTGCACACCCTTCCGGATGATCAGTTTGCGAGCGGAATGGGAGAGCTGCTGAAGCATGGTCTGATCCTGGATGCAGACTACTATGAATGGACGCTTGACCATATGAGCGATATTGAGGACCGCAAATTTTCCATTCTGCTGATTATGGTAGCCAGAAGCTGTGAACTGAAGAAATATGTAGTGGAGAAGGATCCAAAGGAGACGACCGGAGACCGCGCTCTTCTTAATTTCGGCCATACAATCGGACATGCCATTGAAAAGCTGAAAAATTTTGAGCTTCTTCATGGCGAATGTGTTGCACTCGGCACGGTTGCCGCTGCCTACATTTCCTGGAAGCGGGGGATGATCGAAGAGGATGAGTTCTATGAGATTAGAGATATGAATGTAGGCTTTTATCTGCCTATTTCCTTTGAAGGACCCACTGCCGGAGAAATCATTGCTGCCACCAAAAAGGATAAGAAAATGGATGCTGGCAAGATTCGTTTTGTGCTGTTGGAAAAACCGGGGCATGCGGTTGTGGTTTCTGATGTGACAGATGCTGAGATGGAAGAAGCAATCAATTTTATTCGCTATGACGGTGATTCCCTGGGGACAGGATATGAGGACTAATAAGGTTTTTATTGCGCTTGGCGGTATTTGTACTCTGCTTTTACTTGCTGCCGACCAGATTACGAAATATTTTGCTCATACGTATCTGGCCGGCACTTATGGCTTTTCGCTGATTCAGGGGATTTTCGAACTGTATTACCTTGAGAACCGTGGAGCCGCATTTGGGATTCTCAACGACTGTCAGTTTTTTTTCATCATCATTGCTCTGATTATTGCTGCTTTGGCCATTTATGTATATGTCAGGCTCCCTCTGGACAGAGTCTTTTACCCGCTGCGTTTTGTTTGTATCCTTATTACTGCGGGCGCAGCCGGGAATATGATTGACCGGATCGTTCGGGGATATGTCGTCGATTTTTTATATTTTTCTCTCATTGATTTCCCCATATTCAATATAGCGGACTGTTATGTATGCATTGGCGCCGTTCTCGCGGTTGTGGTATTATTC
>JAJQFO010000130.1 GCA_021201095.1 Lachnospiraceae bacterium | reverse complement strand
GATTTTTCTGTTGTCCGCCAACCGTCCGGCCCATATGTCCGGCTTGCATTTCGGATTTTTCTGTTGTCCGCCAACCGTCCGGCCCATATGTCCGGCTTGCATTTCGGATTTTAGGTGTCAGTCCACCAACAGGATGTCGCCTGTCTTCCTGCCTTTAGTATACGCAAAATATGATAAAATGTCAATATCCCAGGCGATTTTTTCAACCTCTGTTTTTGCGTTCCTCCCCATATGTTACTCCTGCTCAATCATCTCTTTCATGGTCCGCCACCCGAGCATGGCGCATTTTACGCGGGCGGGCATATGAGCGATATCCTGCAAGGCTCCGGCTTCTTCGAGCTCCTCCATCTCCTCTTCTGTGATCTCTCCGTGAATCATGCGCCGGAACAGATCTGCCAGATGAAGGGCTTCGTCCTTTGATTTTCCGATGACCAGATCGAGCATCATGTCCGCGGACGCCTGTGAAATTGCGCAGCCGTCGCCGACAAAGGAGCCGTCCACGATGGTATCGTTTTCGACCTTCAGATGGAGAAATATATCGTCGCCGCAGCTCGGATTGACGCCCTCCAGGATGAGATTTGCATCCGGGAGCTCATGCTTGTGGCCGGGGTGCTGGTTGTGATCGATCAGTATTTCGTTGTAAAAGGTTCTATTTTCCATATCCCATGACCCTCCTTACCTGGCTAAGTGCTTCTGTGAAGCGCAGGATTTCTTCTTCCGTATTATAAAAGGCGATACTGGCTCTGGTCGTGGAGCCGACCTTCAGATGCCCCATCAGAGGCTGCGCACAGTGATGTCCCGCCCGCACCGCAATTTTGGAGGCGCTCAGGATCTCGGAGACATCGTGCGGATGTACGCCGTCTACCGTAAAGGTCAGAATTCCATGATGGTCCAGCGGATCCTCAGAGCCAAATATGCGCACGCCCGGGATCTCCTTCATCTGCGCGTAAGCCAGCGCTGTCAGAGCCTGCTCCCGCTCCTCGATCCAGTCAAAGCCCAGATTCTGAATATAGCGGATCGCCTCGGCAAGTCCCACGGCTCCGCCAGCATTGACGGTCCCGGCCTCAAACTTGTGCGGCAGCTCGGCATAGATGATTTTATCGCGGGTGACGGATTCAATCATCTCCCCGCCGCTTAAGAATGGCGGCATCTTCTGCAGCCATTTTTTCTTTCCATAGAGGACGCCAATGCCGTCCGGGGCGAGCATTTTGTGCCCGGAAAATGCCAGAAAATCTACGTCCAGCTCCTGCACGTCAACCGGCATGTGCGGCACGCTCTGTGCCCCATCCGCTACGATTACGATGCCCCGCTCATGACAGATTTCCGCAAAGCGGCGGATGTCATTTTTGCGGCCAAAGACGTTGGAAACCTGCGTAATCGCCACCAGACGCGTCCGCTCTGTCAGCACATCGCGGAGCATTTCTTCTGTAAACGCTCCGTCCGGGGCGCACTCCAGATAGACAACCTTTGCCCCTGCACGCTCCGCCGCCGCCCTCCAGGGCAGCATATTGCTGTGATGCTCGGCGATGCTGACCACAATCTCATCGCCTGGCTCAAAAAGAAGACTGCCCAGGCTGTAAGCGACCAGATTGAGGCTCTCCGACGCGTTTCGCGTGAAAATAATCTCCTCCGTGCTCTTTGCGTTGATAAACGCCCGCACCGTTTCCCGCGCGTCCTCATAAGCCTCCGTTGCCTCCTCGCTCAAAGGATACAGCCCGCGGAATGGGTTGGCATTTTTCGTCTCATAAAACTTACGCACCGCCTCCAGCACCTGCACAGGCTTCTGAGAGGTCGCAGAGTTATCCAGATAGGCATAATCTGTATTCTGAAGGAGCGGAAAATCTTTGCGGATCTCTTCTACTGTAAAATGATTCTTCTCCTGATTGTTCTTTGTTTCCGGCATTTGGTCGTGTTCCTTTCTGCTGCTCCTGCGGCGATATCCATCAAGAAACAACAATTCAATTCGATAGTGCGTATTGTAATCAACTGACAATTAATCGATGCGCATATATTCCGGCAGTATGATTTCTGTATCAGCGTTTTACCCCAGACATCTCTGCACCAGACAGCGTGTTTTCTCATCCGGGATATCCGCGCAGAGTGCGTCGATCCGCGCCCGCGCCATCATCTCGTAGATTTCGTTTTCCTCAATCCCGCGGGAGGACAGGTAAAACAGCAGGGACTCATCGAGCCGTCCGATGGTCGCCCCGTGGTTGCCCTCGACGTCTTCTTCCTCGCAGAGGATCAGCGGCACAGTGCGGTTTTCTACGCCGTCTGAAAGCAGCAGGACGTCTTCCTTCTCATCACCCTTCGCGCCGATGGAGCCATTCCGGAAATCAATCGTTCCGCGAAACAGCTTTTTGCTCATCCCGCGCAGAACGCCGGAGACATCCATCCGGCTGGTGGTCTTCGCGCCGGTGTGATACGCCAGATAATTCATATCGAGAGACTCTTTATTCTCAAGCAGGTAGCCGATCTTGCTCTCCAGCTCACTTTTCCTCTCTCCAAGGTCGGTGCGCATCCCCATGTAGGTGCTGCCTCCGCCGAGCACGAGCTGAATGGTCTCTACTTTGGCTCCCTCCGCACAGTCCGTCCCCACATCATTGAGGAAGGTAAACTCGTCCGGCAGCTTCTGAATCTGCACCAGACGCAGGCGCGCCCCCTTTTCCAGGCAAATCTTCGTCTGTACCGCGCCAAGGGAACGCTGCAGCGGCTCCCGGGATTTTGGGGCTTCTGCGGAAAGCTCCGTCTGGGCAGCTGACGCAGATGATGCCGAATTTACGTCTTTTTCGCCCGGCACAGAAATCGCTGACACTGCCTCTGTGTACGGATCCGCTTTCTCCTCTGTCCTCTTTGTGACTCGATTCTCATCTGCACCTGCAGAAACAGGTTCTCCATGAACGCATTCCCCGTCAGACAACAAGCTGCCAACAGCAGACAAACTGCCATTGGGCCACAGATCAGCGGTACAGTAGTCCATGATCACTGTCATCTCACTGCCTGCGCCAAGGCGGATGCCGATCCGGTTCTGGACCGTGTCTCCCGGCTCGTACGTAAAATGCAGCCGCACCGGCTCACTCTCGTGCACACCGGGAGCGATTTCCCAGATGTCAAAATCCGCCGCTCCCTGCTTAGCCAGCTCATCCATATCCGCTCCGAGACCGGTCGTGATCTGTGCAAGCTGTGCAGTTTCTTCCTTATTATTAAAAGGCTCTGTATAAAAATGTATCGACGCCGGCGTTTCTGCCACAAGCCTTCCTCTGGAAGGGGCAGATACCCCTTTCAGACTGGCCTCATTTACATGCAGCCAGTTCCAGGTCGGGGCAGGCAGCCGGTTGATTGTCATATCGATTCCCATGTTGTTTCTCCTCGTACTGTTTCCATCCTTGCGCATGATTTGCTCCAAAATCAGGCTTCCCGCCTAAACGGTTCATAGCTGGTCCTGACTGTTCAATCCCCCACAGTTAACAGCGGCTATGAAACACTCTTCTGAAGTACAGGGCAAAGACTTATTTTCCGCTTTCGCAGCAATCTGGCAAAGCCCCAATAACTGCTATCCGCTTTCGCGACAATCAGGCAAAGGCCCAAAAGCTGCTATCCGCTTACCCGATGCTTCCCTTCATTTCCAGGCGGATCAGATTGTTCATCTCCACTGCGTATTCGACCGGCAGCTCCTTGGAGACGTTATCCGCAAAGCCGCTGACGATCAGGGCGCGGGCCTCGTCCTCCGGGATGCCTCTTGACATCAGGTAAAAGACTGCTTCGTCGCTGATCCGCCCGATCTTGGCCTCATGTCCGATATCCGCGTCCTGTGTGCGGATGTCCATCGCCGGTATCGTGTCGGAGCGTGAAATCCGGTCCAGCATCAGAGACTGGCAGGATACAGACGACCGGCTGTGCTTCGCTTTCGGCATCACTGTCACGGAACTGCGGAAGGTACTGATGCCGCCTCCCTTGGAAATGGAGCGCGTATTCATATAGGAAGAAGTATTCGGCGCCAAATGTACGACCTTCGCGCCGGTGTCGAGATTCTGTCCCGCTCCGGCAAAGGTCACTCCGGTAAATTCGGCCCGGGCGCCCTCTCCGTTTAAAATGCTCATCGGATACAGGTAAGAGACATGGGAGCCAAACGAGCCGGAGACCCATTCAATCCTGCCGCCTGCCTCGACTCTCGCCCGTTTCGTATTCAGGTTGTACATATTTTTGGACCAGTTCTCAATCGTCGAATAGCGCAGCCGCGCGTTTTTCCCGACGAAAAGCTCGACGCAGCCCGCATGGAGGTTCGCCACATTGTATTTCGGCGCCGAGCAGCCCTCAATAAAATGCAGGTCCGCGCCCTCGTCCACGATGATCAGCGTGTGCTCAAACTGTCCCGCGCCTGCCGCGTTTAAACGGAAATACGACTGCAGCGGAATGTCCACCTTCACACCGGGCGGCACATAGACAAACGAACCGCCGGACCATACTGCCCCGTGCAAGGCGGCAAACTTGTGGTCTGTCGGAGGCACCAGCTTCATAAAATGGCTCTTTACCATCTCGGCGTACTCACCATTCAGCGCGCTCTCCATATCTGTATAGACCACGCCCTTCGCCGCAACGTCCGCCCGCACATTGTGGTAAACCAGCTCCGAATCATACTGGGCGCCGACACCGGCCAGAGATTCCTTTTCTGCCTGCGGAATGCCCAGCAGGTCAAATGTCTTTTTAATGTCCTCAGGCACCTCATCCCAGCTGCCCTTCATGTCGGTATTGGTCCGCACATAGGTGGCGATCTGGTCCATATTCAGACCCTCGATCGACGGTCCCCAGTCAGGCACCGGGATTTTATTATAGGTTTCCAGAGATTTCAGGCGAAACTCGCGCATCCACTCGGGGTCATGCTTCTCCTCTGAGATCTGAGAAACAATCTCCGGAGTCAGCCCCGCCTGCATGCGATAGACGTCCCGCTCTTCATTTTTTATATCATAAACACTCCGGTTGATATCCTCAACCATGGTTTTTTCTTTCATTTACATTATTCCTCCGTGTCCTGCACGCATTTATAGGAAACTGTATATTTTTATCTGTATCTGGCTTTGCGGCCTGGCTTTCCTGCCCTTCTTTCCTTCGTATCAGCAAAAACAGAAAAGGGCAAGTCCGCGAGGTACCGCCATCCATGCTCTCAGGCCGAAATACCGGTACCCTGAATCTCTCTTGCAGGATAAAGCATTTTTCTGCAAAAACCCATCCCGGATCCCTGTCACAAAAACTGCTCAAATCCATGCGCGTTGATTTCATCCACGAGTGAGGCGCCGCCTTCAGCCACGATCCTTCCGTCTACCAGCACATGGGTCTTGTCCACATGCAGAGATTCCAGAATCCGTGTGCTGTGGGTGATGATCAGCAGGGAACCGTCCTTATCCTTCTGGTATTCCTCAACGCCGCGCGATACGGTGCGCACCGCGTCCACATCCAGTCCGGAATCGGTCTCATCGAGGATCGCAAGCGACGGCTTCATCATCAGCAGCTGCAGGATCTCCGCCTTTTTCTTTTCTCCGCCGGAAAATCCGACGTTCAGATCACGCTTTGCGTAGGACTTATCCATCTGCAGGATCTCCATTTTTGCCTCGAGCTCCTTGCGGAAGTCCCACAGACGGATGCGCTCTCCAGTGCGCTGCTCCAGAGCGCTGCGGATAAAATTGCTCAATGTAATACCCGGCACCTCCAGCGGGTTCTGAAAGGAAAGGAACAGGCCCGCCTTTGCCCGCTCTGCCACAGACAGCTCTGACAAATCTTTGCCGTCAAACAGAATCTGGCCTCCCGTCACCTCATAGCCAGGATTGCCCATCAGGGCGTAGCCGAGTGTCGATTTGCCGGCTCCGTTCGGTCCCATCAGGACATGAGTCTCGCCCTTTCCTATGTTAAGATCGACCCCGTGAAGGATTTCCTTCTCCTCCACCCGGACCGATAAGGATGCTACCTGTAATAATTGTTCAGACATATGTTTCCTCCTCATGTAATAAGTCCCAGGCAGCAAAACGCAGCCAAAGAACTTATTCCTGTAATTCTGCAGTCAAATCCCCCGATGCAAGTATTAGGGATTTGATTTCGCGGGAATAAAAGCCGAGTAATTTACTCGGAATTTAAGTCTGATGTGTATTATATACCAGGCCTGTCCATCTTGCAAGACATAATCCTAAAAATATTCGGGGCAAAATCAGCCGCCAAAATCAGTCTGGACTCAAATGCCGAGGTCCGTCTGAAATCAGCGGCTGAAGCTGACACTAAAACCGGTATTCCTATTGACCGATGCGGAAAACCGGCATTTCCATCGGCAGCAAGGGCAGGCTGGGATACTGGTCAGGAGCGATGTCTCTGTTTTTTCTTATTATCAAGCCGGATCTTATCCGCAATCAGTGCAATAAACTCCGAATTGGTCGGTTTTCCTTTCCCATCGCTGACCGTATATCCAAACAGTTCTTCAATGGTGTCCATTTTCCCCCTGCTCCAGGCGACTTCAATCGCGTGGCGGATCGCACGTTCGACACGGCTCGCAGTCGTCTGATGCTTTTTGGCAATCGTCGGATAGAGAATTTTTGTAATAGAGTTCATCATTTCCGCATCCTGGACGGACAGAATGATTGCGTCGCGCAGGTACTGATACCCTTTGATATGCGCGGGAACGCCCACTTCGTGAATAATCTCCGTCACATCGCTTTCCAGGTTGTACTTCTGGTACTCCTCCTGATCTTCCTTGCGGTTTTCGACAATGCTCCTGTTTTCCGACTGCTGAATATCCCGCATCGACCTCATCCGCGCCCGCTTGATCCGGCTCACTACCGTACTATAGTCAAATGGTTTCAGAATATAATATTCTGCGCCCAGCTCAAAAGCATCTTCCGTCGTTTTCTGATGGCTGATGGCGGAAATGACAATAAACGCCGGCTTTTTCATCTCAGGCTCATGATTCACCCGGTCCATCACCGCCAGTCCGTCCAGCTTCGGCATAATAATATCCAGAAGAACCACATCCGGTTTCTTTTCTCTGATAATGTCCATGAGTTCTTCTCCATTTCCTGCCTTGCCGACTACCTTCAGCTCCTCGTCACTGCTGACGATATGCTCCAGGATCTGCACCATCTTCTCGTTGTCATCCGCGATTGCTACATTCAGTTTGTTCATGATCATTTTCCTCCCCTGATCCCTTTATATAATGTCTGTACTCGCACAGCGAGTGCAGATGTAGGCCGCGCCAATCGCGAAGCGATTTTAGTTGCGCGGCTTTCCCGAATCACGCAAAAATAACCCTGGTGAATAATGGCTGTCGTTGACCTGCGAAGTTCGCTGCCGCAGGAGCCGCGGACTTCTGGCAAATCACACTGTCGAAACTTCGTTCCCTCGTGTGACAAGTGCCTGACCTTCGGTCTGTCACTGACTTGTCAGGAAAAGCCCGCAAGCGCGCTTTTCTTCTGACAAGTCAGATTATATCTGCGCATGTCCGATTATCGCAAGAAAATCATTTCGTGCTTATTCGATCGGAACTGCCATTTTTCTACCTGTTACGATTTGGTGACCATGGTATTAAAACGAATCAGATGAAGATTTGTGACGAAAGAATCAAAAAAATGTCGAAAAAAGGAAAAATTTTTTCCCTCTTGTATGCCAGAGGGTTTCTGTGGTATACTTGCGCGGTAGTTGTATTGTATCCCGTTTCGAAGAATTATCGCCGTTTGCGCCGTGTATGTGTGCAGACGGCAAAAAATGTGCTGCAAGCGGATCTGATTTTGCCGGAAGCATCCTACCGCGCCGGAGGGTAGCTTTCTGCACACGGCATCCTCTATATGCAGATGCAGCCGGGGGCGAAGCCTGTTTTTCATCAGACTTTGACGCTATCGCCGCGCGGCTTCATACGCATAAATCCTGCAGCCTCCCATCTTCTTCGTCCAGGGAATAATAACAAGGAGGAAACCATCATGAACACAAACAACACAAGCAAGACCTTTAACACCTCACAGCTCGTCATCCTCGGCCTTATGACCGCAATTCTGCTGCTCATGGCCTACACCCCGCTTGGTTATCTGAATATCGGACCGCTGGCCATCACCTTCAACGTGATCCCTGTGGCCATCGCCGCGATTACGCTTGGACCGGTCGGCGGCGCGGTCACTGGCTCTGTCTTCGGACTGACCAGCTTTCTGCAGTGCATCGGCATCGGCGGCACCAGCGCCATGGGCGCGATTCTGTTTGGCATCAATCCGTTTCTGGCCTTTGTCCAGCGCTTTGTACCAAGATTTCTGGATGGACTGCTTCTCGGCTATATTTTCCGCGGCGTCCGCAAAGTGACAAATACCTCCTTTGCCTGCCTGCTGACGGGATTCTGCTCTGCGTTTCTGAACACACTGTTTTTCATGAGCGCACTCGTGCTGCTCTTTGGCAATACCGAATACATGCAGGGACTGATCGGCGGAAGGAATATTCTGGTATTTATCTGCGGTTTCGTTGGGGTTAATGCGGTATGCGAAATGGTCTCGTCAACCATCCTTACCGGAGCGGTCGGCATCGCCCTTTATAAGGCGCATTTTGTCCCGGCGCCATCCCGCACCGCCAAGACAGAAAACTGTGCACACTGACAATGCCCGGCCCGGATAGCTGCGCGCACGGACAACTTCCCAGGCAGAAAACCACTCGCACTGATCAATTAAGGAGGAAATATCCATGATACTGGCGATCGATATCGGAAATACAAATACCGTGCTCGGCTGCTGCCGCGGGCACGAGATTCTCTTTGTGGAACGTCTGGCCACGGCGCCCTCGCGCACGGTGCTGGAATACGCGATCAGCATCAAAAACGTGCTGGAGCTGTACCAGATCAACCGTGACGAAATCACAGGGGCAATCATTTCATCGGTTGTGCCGCCTCTGACTAACCTGTTCCGCGATGCAGTCAAAAAAATCGTCGGCGTGGAGGCTCTCGTGGTCGGTCCCGGCGTGAAGACCGGCCTGAATATTCTGATGGACAATCCCGCGCAGGTCGGCAGCGACCTGATCGTCAACGCAGTCGCGGCCATCACCGAGCATGAGCCGCCCCTGATCATCATTGATATGGGGACCGCCACAACGCTCTCCGTCATCGACCGCAATAAAAACTACATCGGCGGCATGATCCTGCCTGGCATCCGCGTCTCTCTGGATTCACTGGTCAGCCGGACATCCCAGCTGCCGCGTATCAGTCTGGAAGCACCCCGGCGGCTGGTCGGCAAGAATACGACGGAATGTATGAAAAGCGGCGTCATCCATGGGAACGCTTCCTGTATCGACGGCCTGATTGACCGCATCGAGCGGGAAACCGGGGAAAAAATGACTGTGATCGCCACGGGCGGGCTTTCTTCGGTAATTACACCGCACTGCTTCCATGATATTCTGCTCGACGACGCGCTTCTGCTAAAAGGGCTGATGTATATTTACTATAAAAACAAGCCCGAATAATGCCAATTTCCTTGCGTGCTTCTGTGCATGATCGGATAGGGGAACGCTTCTCTCCCCTATCCGCTGCGCCAGGCGCGAGCAGCTTTAGCTGCTAATTTCCACTCGCACCTGTGTGCATAAAAATCCCTCCGAATTGCCGGGGGGATTTTTCTATACCAGAATTCTTTATCAGGTTTTATGACTCTCACTTAATGCATCGGTCTTTTCGCAGATGCATTTTTATTCGTAAAATGCTTCCTCTGTCCGCCGCTTACGCGGCATTTATATTAAAATTATAAATACTGCGTTGCTAATACCGCTCTCAGGCTTTCTCAGATCGCCCTGGTCGCCTCACGCAGCCAGAGTCTCTCTTCTTCCTCCAGATGGGGCGCGATTTTCTCATACACGTCCTGATGATAAGCGTTCAGAAGCGCCCTCTCGCGGCCCGTCATCTGCTCCGGCACGACTGCGTCAAGATCAAAGGGAGCCATTGTCAGATGCTCAAAGCGCATAAACTGGCCGAATTCACTCTCCTCATCCTTTACACACACAAGCAGGTTTTCATGGCGGATGCCGTAAGCGCCCTCTACGTAATACCCAGGCTCGTCGGAGGTAATCATGCCTTCCTCAAACACCGTATCGGCCCGTCTGGTCGCCGTCTTTTTCCAGTGAAAGCTGTTGGGTCCCTCATGGACATTCAGAAAATAGCCAACGCCGTGCCCGGTCCCATGATTGAAATCCTTGCCCATCTCCCAGAGCGGTCCGCGCGCCAGATAGTCCAGATTCAGTCCGGTCGCGCCATAGCGGAATTTCGCCGCCGCCAGATTCAGTGTGCCGCGAAGCACAGCCGTAAAACACTGCTTCTGCTCGTCGCTGACCGGCCCCATCACGATGGTCCGCGTCACGTCCGTCGTCCCTTCCAGATAATGGCCGCCCGTATCCGCAAGCAGCAGCCCCTTTGCCTCTATCGGAATATCCGTCTCAGGCGTCGCCGAGTAATGGTTGATCGCGGCATGCGGGCCATAGGAAATAATCGCGTCAAAACTGTTCCCCATAAAATGCTCCTGCTCGCTGCGCAGCGCGTACAGCTTTTCGCCCGCACTGATTTCCGTCATGGGAATCTTTCCGACATTTTTCTTCAGCCAATAGATAAATTTCGTCAGCGCCACGCCGTCTTTGATATGAGCCGTACGCTCATTTTCCACTTCTCTCGGCGTCTTCACCGCCTTGAAAATGGTCGTAGGATTCTCTTCATCCAGCACCGTTACTCCCTCCGGGATCAGGGAGGTCAGCAGGCTGTTAACCTTACGTTTGCAAAGCAGCACCTTGTACCAGGACGGGATCCCGGAAGCATACGCGTAAATCAGATCATAGGTTTTCAGATGCACGCCGTCCGCAAGCAGCGCACGTTTTACCTCATCCGGATACGCTTTTTCATTGGTAAAAAGCATCACATCGTTCTGGCTCATGGCCAAATAGGAAAGCACC
The DNA here is from genome assembly GCA_021201095.1 of Lachnospiraceae bacterium. Lineage (GTDB taxonomy): Bacteria > Bacillota > Clostridia > Lachnospirales > Lachnospiraceae > Choladousia. The sequence continues at coordinate 31,294 of JAJQFO010000130.1, read as the reverse complement.
ACCGGGCAGCAATGGATATCTCCGCCGCGGATATTCAGCATCCAGGCAATGTCATCCAGCGAAGTCAGAAGAAATATATCCGCTCCCCGCTCCTTCATGAACGCGCGTACTCTCTCAATCCGTACAGCCCGCGATTCGCCGGTCCACTGCTCATCCAGCTCAAATACCTGCTCTGAGGGAAGGGCAGGCCGATCTGTCCAGATATCCCCGACCAGATCCAGATCTCCCCGAATGGAACCATGCTTCTCCTCCATGAGCTCCGAAAGCTCTCCGGCCTCGCCATCACTGACCGTACGCCCGTCAAAACCCAGGCAGGCGCCTTCTCCCAGATTCTGCTTCAGAAACTCATGAATCGTCGGTACGCCCGGCTCTCCCATCTTAAAGAGCTGTACCTGACTGCCGGCAATCTGCTCCGCTGCCTGGATGAAGTAGCGTCCGTCTGTCCAGAGTCCCGCCATATCCCGGGTAATCACTGCCGTCCCGGCGGATCCGGTAAATCCCGTAATAAACTGTCTGCACTTAAAATATTCACCCACATATTCCGAACCGTGAAAATCATCGGTCGGCACCAGGTATGCGTCCACCCCGATTTCCGCCATGCGTGCGCGCAAAGCTTCAATTCTTTCATCAATCATGTCCGATTCCTCCATAAAAAAACGAATCGAATCAGGTTTTATCAACCTTTTCCATCCGTACCTCCAGTCCGAGGCGGATATTCTGTCTGCGCCCGAACATATCCATCTCTAAATAGGCCCTGCGCTTATGATAATCAATCTTTTTTATCAAGCCTTCCTTCCCAACCAGCGGGCCGGAAAGAATGCGCACCTTGCTGCCCTCAAGAACCCCATGGGAAACCTCTGCAATCTGCTTTTCTCCGCAAAATCCTTCCAGAAAAAGCACTTCCTCATCCGTAAGCGGGATAATATCGTCGCCAAAGCCGACCACTTTCGTCATTGCCGGAACCTTCCGCAGGCTCAGACGCAGCTCGTCCAGCTGATCCGTGATCATAAAAACATATCCTGGAAAAAGAACCTTTTTCAGGGTGCTCCATTCGCCATGGAGCTTTCTCTGCTCTTCATAATAAGGAATAAAGCATTGCTGCAGCACCTGAGATGAAAGAATTGTATTACACTGAATCCGGGTTTTTTCCTCTGACCCAGTCTGAACCTGTATTACATACCACAATGTCTCCTGGCTCCTCCTGTCTCTTTGTCTGGCAGCCAAACTCCTGCCTCATGATTCCAGCAACGCTTTCATCGAGATTTCTCTGACTCTCCGAACTCACAAAACAATTTTTGCTGTGCGGATACGTTGCGCAGTTTTTGTTGCGCAGTCTCCATTATAGTATGATTATCCTTTTTTTTCAACGGAATTTTCCCGGTACAAATGTAAAAATTTTGAAACGGATACAACTCATTTTTTATACATTTGCTAAAACCATGATAACAATTCCGCTTTTTTGCCTTTTGCCGTTTCAGCCGCGCAGGCTCTTGATCTGCTTTTTTCTTTTATGCATTTTTCCCTTTACGCATTTTTCCTTTTATGCATTTTTATGCAGCAGAATCCTCAATGCGTCAGCGATCATATCAGCCGTGCCTTCCACCCCGAAACGTGAGCTGTCAATCATCAGATCCGAACAATCTCTGGGCGAACGCATCATGGGACAGTATTTTCTCTGATAATACGTGCGCGCCATGTCGACCTCACGAATCATTTTCCGGGCCGTTTTCTCATCCATCATCAGTGTATCAACACAGTTTTTCAGCCGTTCTTCATAAGGGGCGTAAATATAAACACTCAGATGGTTGGGAAAGTCTCTGAGAATATAATCGCCGCAGCGCCCCACAATAATGCAGGAGCCTTTTGATGCGGCATCCAGTATGATATTTTTTTCTGTCTCGAAAATTTCATCGCTGATATTGTACGTAGTCAGGCTCATCCTGTAATTCTTCCGCAAAAAGAAGGAGCTTTTCGCCTTTTCCTCCTCATCGCTGACCAGAGAGACCGAATGTCCGGTACGCTTCGCAGCCGCCTCTACGATATCCCTGTCCCAGAACTCAACCCCCAGCTTTTCTGAGAGATTCTGCGCTACCGTGCGCCCCAGAGACGCAAACTCACGCGAAATTGTAATTACGAAATGATCGTCCATCTTACCGCCTCCCTCGCTATCCATGTGAAATATGTTCCCCGCAATCCGGCAAAGGCTCTACACTCCTGATAGCTTAATATCAATCCTCAGAGACAAACTGCGAAGCGTCAGCTGCCAGCCGTCAGACATTCATCACCAGTCACTGCCCGGCCGTCACCACATCCGCCGGCTTTTTCGCCCCTTCCTTCATGCGCTTCTGCATGTGGCGCACGACACAGGAAAGAGTAAAATTGATCACAAAATAAACCACACACGCGAACCCGAATAACACGAATACGTCCGAAACATTAATGACTCCCGTGCCGTTGTAACGGTTTGCAGAGCTCATAATCTGCTTGGTGCGCGCCATCAGCTCAATGACAGCCACGTTTGCCAGATAAGAGGAATCCTTAATCGTGGTGATGACCTGAGAAAGCAGGGTCGGAATGATATTCCGGTAAGCCTGCGGAAGCACGATGTAAACCATCACCTGCACGGTATTGAAGCCCTGCGAATGTCCGGCCTCAAACTGTCCCTCCGCCACAGAATTCAGACCTCCGCGCACAATTTCCGCGATGACAGAGGATGTAAATAATACCAACGCGACCGCTCCCTTAAACAGAAGCTTGACATCCGCCGCGGAATTCAGTCCGAACATTTTCCGATCCAGGAAAAACGGAGTCGGGCAGAAAACCAGGCAGATAAAAATCCAAAGAAGAAGCGGCGTATTACGGAATACTTCAATATAAACCGTCGCAATCCAGCGGAAAATCCTGGTCCTGCCGCTGTTGCAGTAATTCCTCACCAAAGCGAGAACCGACCCGATCAGAATTCCGAATCCGACCGCGACCACAGAAATAATCAGAGTAAAAACAACACCCTTCATCAGATATTGCAGGATCGCGGTATTGGTAAGCATTGAAAGGCTCGCCTTCCATGTATTCATGCGCTCTCCACCCCTTTCTCCGTGCTGCCGCGTCCGGCAACCGTAACTCTCTGATCCCTTTGCTTCAGTCTTGCCTCCCAGGTGCTGGCAATCTTCGACAATGGGAAGCATATAATAAAGAATAAAACGCCGCTCACCAGATAAGCCGGGCCATATGCGCCTCCTGTCGTCGCGCCTGTCACAAAGCTGTAGGTCAGCGAAATCAGATCCGTCCCGCCGATAATATACAGGCAGGAGGTATTTTTAATCAGGTTCACCACCTGGTTTACCATTGGAGGAAGAATAATCTTGATACTCTGCGGCAGAATAATGTAATACATTTCTCCAAAATAATTGAAGCCCTGTGACTGGGCGGCCTCAAACTGCCCCTTTGGAATTGATTCAATGCCGGCACGGATCACCTCGGCCATATAGGCGCCATGATAAATCCCCAGCGAAACAATACCCGTGCGGATGATACCGATGCTGTGACCGGAAAAAGCAAGCGCATAGTAAATAAAGCAGAGCTGGAGCATCACCGGCGTATTCTGGATAAATTCCACATAAACACGCGCAATCGCCTTGAGCACCTTATTGTGGCCTGTGGCAAACAGTCCCAGCACAATGCCGATCACCATCGCGAGCAGAATCGCCAGTATGGCTGTCTGCACCGTAGTGGCAAGGCCGTGCAGAAACGTCGCCCGGTAGGTCCAGACCTTTTGCCACGCCGTCACCGAAAAAATTCCTGACATTCTTTTCCTCCAAGATTGTAAGTATTCATTACAGAGACACTTCGGACACCGCGAAATACCCTGCGGATATCCGAAGTGTGCTATTTTACAATTGATTCACCACTTGCAGCTGTTCATAACCTTTGCAGAAACCGCCGTTTTTAGCTCATCAGTCGAGCGCGTACTCCTCGATAAAGCCGTCGATCGTGCCGTCGTTCAGCCAGCGGTTGATCAGAGTGTCTACATAAGCCGAGAATCCGGAATCCTTAGTGGTCGCCACGCCGTACTCCTGCGGAGCAAACTCTGCATCAATGTAGGAGCGGCCTTCTGTCTTGTAGATCGCCAAGATTGACTTGTCTACACAGAACGCGTCTATTTCGTCGGACTCCAGGGCTGTGGAGATTGCGGGATAATCGTCATACTGGCGGAAGGATACGCCGTCGGTCCAGAGTGCCGCGTCGAAGGTTTCCGCATCGTAGCCTTCTCCGTCAATCACACCTGCTTCAATCATCGCCTCTACCAGTGATCTTGCTGAGGTAGATCCTGAAGAAACACCTACCGTCTTGTCAAGAAGTCCTTCCAGATCTGTGATCTCGCTGGAGTCCTTTACCAGAACGGTTACATGGTCGGTATAGTACGGGGTAGAGAAATCCCAGCTTTCTCTTCTCTCATCTGTAATCGTAAAGGTGGCAATGACACAGTCGATATCGCCGGAATCCAAAAGCTCCGTTCTCGTCGCAGCAGTAACCGTTGTAAACTCAACGTCTACGCCAAGCTCTTCCGCGATCAGATTTGCGATGTCAATCTCCATGCCGGAGTATTCACCTGTCAGGGTATCCTGATAACCAAAGCCTTCAACAGCGTTCTTGACACCTACGCGCAGAACCCCGCGGTCAATGATCTCCTGGATATCTTCTGTAATGACCAGCGGTGCCTCTGTTTCCGCTTCTGTCTCTACTTCTGTCTCCTCCTCCGCAAACGCCATGGTTCCGCAAAGAGATACTGCCATTGCGAGCGAAAGACCCAGTGCGAGCAATTTTCTCATCTTCATAATGATTCCTCCTGCTTTTTTTACTTTTCTGGGAAGCAATAATCATTCACTTCCCCGACCCGTTTTATAATTCAGACAGGGCAATTTATACCTGCGAATGAAAACCGGGCATTTTCAGCTACTCTCATGCAACGATTCAGAACAACCGTCCACATTCCGCGGACTGACCGCCATATAAATGCTCTGAACAATTGCATATTTTATAACCATTCAAGACAGGATGCCGTGCCGCTCTGCTTGATATTTCACAGCACAGCTGCTGAATTGAAGTGCTATCGACACAATTATCTACCGGACAAATCTTTCTCCAATCTGTGTATTTCCAACCAAAGTCATGATACTCTGCAGCAAACCGCTATTTTCTGATAATTTCCCCTGAGACTTGCTTCAGCCGCTTATTTTACAGGTTCTTACCTGCTGCAAATGGAATTACAGAATATCATTTATTTCCGGATAATCTTCCCAAGGAACTGCTTCAGCCGCTCATTCTGCGGATTCTCAAAGAAATGATCCGGCGTCCCTTCCTCAAGGATCTGGCCGTCCGCCATAAAGACCACCCGGTCAGCGACCTCCCGGGCAAAGCCCATCTCATGTGTCACTACAACCATCGTGATCTTCTCATGCGCCAGCTTAATCATGACATCCAGCACCTCCTGGATCGTCTCCGGATCCAGCGCAGAGGTCGGCTCATCAAAAAGAATGATCTTCGTCTGCGCACACAGGGCTCTGGCAATCGCAATACGCTGCTGCTGACCGCCCGAAAGCGTAGTCGGATATACATGAGCCTTATCACTAAGACCTACCACCTCCAGATAGTGGTAAGCGAGCTGCTCCGCTTCCTCCTTGCTTTTATGATGAAGCTTCATCGGCGCCAGCGTCAGATTTTTCAAAACGGACATATGAGGATACAGGTTAAACTGCTGGAATACCATCGACATGTTCTCCCGGACAATCTTTGTCTTATTCCGGGTGGTGATCTCCTGGCCGTCAATATACACATGTCCGCTCGTCGGAGTTTCAAGGAAATTCATGCACCTGACCGTCGTTGACTTGCCGGAGCCGGAAGGTCCGATGATAACTAGCTTTTCCCCTTCCGCCACTTCCAGGTTCACATCCTTTAACACATGCAGGTCGCCGAAATATTTATTGACATTTTCCAGTTTGATCATAAAAAATTCTCCTTCAGAGTATAAAAAACAACGAAAAAAGGCGTCAGGGAATATTCCCAGACGCCTTTGCCTTTTTACGTATAATAATTCAAATCAGAATCTGTGTCAAGCTTTTTTTCGAAATTAATCGACGGCAGTTTTTTCAGCGCAATGCCTGTCCTATCCTTTATGCCGCTTAAAGAGAATCCCAGAAATCCCGGATCGCGCCGGCATCTGTCTTTACGGAACCCTGCACGAAAAATGGTTTACCGCCTCCGCGCCCGTTCAATGTCTGATTCAAAGCTTTCACCAGAGTACGCAGGTCGCCGCCCTTCTCGCCGACTGCGTATTTGAACGTACCGTCTCCATTATCTGAAAATACCGCGCACCGTCCGCCGCAGGTCTCCATGACCGCCACAGCCAGCTTGCGCACACTCTCCGAATCCATCTCTTTTTCCAGCAAAAGTGCGTCCCCTGTGCCAGCAAGCCGCTCTGCTTCCTGTGCAAAGAGCTTTTCTTCCAGCGCAGTCACCCGGCCCTTCAGGCGATAGTTTTCATCCATGCTTCGCATTACTGCTTCCGCAGTCTGAGCAGGTTTCGCGGAGAGCAGCACAGAAATCTGATGATTCTGCTCATTTACCATGTTCAGGTAATCCAGCACTCGCTTCCCGCTGATCATCTCTACCCGGACACCCTCACGGAATTTCACGACCGACAGAAGCTTCACCATCCCAATCTCGCCAGCACGGGCCACATGAAGCCCGCAGCAAGCGCACATGTCGGCGTTTGGAAACTCTACGATCCGCACCTCGCCGGTCAGCTCTTTCTTGCTGCGGTAGGGCAGTTTTTTTAATTCTTCCGCCGACGGATAGAAAATGTGCGTCTCCTGGTTCTGCCAGATGACCTCGTTGGTCTTCTCCTCGATCTCCCCCAGAGCTGCCATGTCCAGTTCTCCATTGAAATCAATTGTAATCACATCGCTGCCCATATGAAAGCCGACATTGTCATAGCCATAAGCGGCGTGAACCAGCCCGCTCACAATATGCTCGCCGGAGTGCTGCTGCATCAGGTCAAAACGCCGTGCCCAGTCAATTTTCCCGCAGACGGTTGTGCCTGCGGCGAGCGGCGCGTCCGTGTAATGGATCAGCTCTCCGTTTTTCTCGTGAACCTCCAGGACATGGACGATGGCCGACTCCTCCGTTTTCAACGGCCCGGCAGTCATCGTTTGAATTTCCGCATCCGCATTTGCGTCTTCTTCCGCCTGCATCCTGGCAGCAGCATCTGACTCAGGGGCGGATACTGTATGCGAGATTTCCACAATTGGCTGCAAAATTCCCGTGTCATAGGGCTGCCCGCCGCCCTCCGGATAAAATGCCGTTGCCGAAAGCACAATTTCAAATCCTTTTTTTCCTTCTCGACAGTCTAATACCGCTGCGGTAAATTCTTTTGTGTACGCATCCTGATAAAATAACCGTTCCGTTTTCATGTGTCCGCCTTTCCTTATATTATGATTCCATAACCGCGCCAAACTCACTGTTGGCTTTTCTGCTCCTGCAACACTCCTGAGACGCGAACCGCAACCGGGCAGAAACCAGGAAACTCACCGTAGGAATCTCACCGCCCCATTTTTCTTTCTCTTTACGCTGTGCGCAGCCAACTCCAGAGAGCAATATAGAGGCAAAAACTCACTTGCCCCGCTTTCAGTCCAGCCGCTCATTCTCGTTCTCATAACACTCACTGAACCGGGCAGCGAAAGCAGGCGGTTCATCTTTCGCATAGAGATGGGAGATATCCCCGAACGCGCTCGCGCGAAAGCTTACAATGCCTTTCCGGCGTTCTTCTGTCACAACCGTGGTCACGGAAGACGGTGCGGCGCAAAGGCCATGCCAGAGCACCATCGGCGAGACCCCGATCAGGTGTGCAAGCAATACACAGCCGACTCCGAAATGGCAGAAAAAGACGATGGTATCGTTATTTCCCTGTTCCGTGCGGTAGAGATGGCCGTCTCTTACATACCCATATTGCTTCAGAAGCTCATCAAAGCTTCTGGTCACATAGTCATATTCCTCTTTCACATGCGCTTCGCTCATGATGGAAGGTTCATACCACCGATCCGGCAAATAAAAGCGCTCGTCGGCCGTCCAGTCCTGCGGCAGCCAATCCCAGGAAACCGGCGAATTTTCCCGGTCCGGCCGGTTGATGCGGGGCGAAAATTCGCGCAGCCACTCGCACTGGATAGCTGTGCGATTCATTTTTTTCAAGGTTGGCGACGCTGTATCTCTCGCTCGTCCGAGCGGAGATACATAAAAATCGCGGACATCCAGCTTCGCGATGCGCTCCGACAGATACTCTGCCTCCCTCCAGCCCTTTTCCGTCAGGGAATCAATCGAATAATCCGGGTCGCCATGACGTATGATTAATAGTTTCATTGCTTCTCCTTTGTTAAATCAGGGGCTTTGCAGCCCCTGATACCACTATCCATTCACTTCTTCTTTATGTTTTTAATACTTTGCCAGAACGTTTTGACGGCACAAAAGTACCATTTCATCCAAGTATTCCATGCCGACCGCTGCTTCACATCTTTTTAATCCGCTCCAGCGCTGCAACGGTATTTTCATAAGTACCAAACGCAGTCAGCCGGAAATATCCTTCCCCGCTCGGGCCGAAGCCGGAGCCCGGAGTACCGACAACGTTCGCGTTCTCGAGCAGATAATCAAAGAATTCCCAGGAGGTCATCCCATCCGGCGTCTTCAGCCAGATGTAAGGCGCATTTACACCGCCGGATACCGTATAGCCGGCCTCCTGCAGACCTTCCTTGATGACCTTCGCGTTGTTCATGTAATAAGCCACCTGCTTTGCGAGCTGTACCTTGCCTTCCGGTGAGTAAACCGCTTCGCCTGCGCGCTGCTGGATATACGGCGCGCCATTGTACTTGGTGCCATGGCGTCTCGCCCAGAGAGAATGCAGCATCACATCCTTACCGTCCACATGCGCCACCAGATCCTTCGGAATCACCGTATAGCCAAGGCGCACGCCGGTAAATCCTGCATTTTTGGAGAAGGATTTGAGCTCAATCGCGCAGGTACGCGCACCCTCGCACTCAAAAATCGTATGAGGCACATCCGGCTCAGAAATGTAAGCCTCATACGCGGCATCGTAAATGATGACCGCACCAACCTTATTTGCGTAATCCACCCACTCCTGCAGCTGCGCCTTCGTGATGGTCGCCCCGGTCGGGTTGTTCGGAAAGCACAGATAAATCAGATCCGGCGTCTCCTTCGGAAGCTCCGGCGCAAAATTATTAGCGGCCGTACATGGCATGTAGATCACGTCGCTCCACATCTCTGTCTGCGGGTCATAGGTGCCGGTACGGCCCGCCATGACATTCGTATCCACATAAACCGGGTAAACCGGATCGCAGACCGCAATTTTATTGTCTACGCTGAAAATCTCCTGAATATTGCCGGAATCACACTTTGCGCCGTCCGAGACGAAAATCTCATCCGCCGAAATGTCGCAGCCGCGGTCCGCGTAATCATTTTTCGCAATCGCAGTGCGCAAAAACTCATAGCCCAGATCCGGCGCATATCCGCGGAAGGTCTCTGCCTTGCCCATCTAATCCACCGCCCCATGCAGCGCGTCAATAATGACCGGTGCAAGCGGCTGCGTCACATCGCCGATACCAAGGCGGATCACGGTCTTGTCCGGATGCGCCGCCTGAAATTCATTGACTTTTCTCCCGATCGTGGAAAAAAGGTAGCTGCCCGGCAGCTTGAGATAATTGTCATTGATCTTAAACATAGATGCCTCCTCTTTATTTATGAAATCATAAACGACTGACTGAAGGTCGTTTAATTTTACTTTGCTCTGTTCTGATGAAAGCCATGCGACTGTCGTTTCATAACCGTTCAGCGCCTTCACAGCTGCACCATTTCTATAATGTCAGCATATGGAGCCATTTTGCGAACATGAAACAGATCAGCCGGGCATTATAATTGTATTTCCCCGTCAAACACGGTCACCGCAGGTCCGGTCATGAAGACGGTATCTTTTTCGCGGTCCCAGGTGATCTGCAGATCGCCGCCGCGCAGCTTCACCGTCACAGTTTCATCTGTCCAACCATTTAAAATGCAGGCGACAGCTACTGCACAGGCCCCCGTGCCGCAGGCAAGCGTCTCGCCGGAACCCCGCTCCCAGACACGCATCTGTACCGTCTTCCGGTTCAGCACCTTGATGAATTCTGTATTGACCCGGTCCGGAAACAGCGGATGATTTTCAAACTGCGGCCCGATTTTCTCTATGTCCAGACCGTCCACATCCTTCACCGGCACCACACAGTGCGGATTGCCCATGGAGACACAGGTGATGTTGGCATTCATCCCCGCGGTCGTGAAAGGCTCCCCGATGATTGGATCATGAGTGCCCGGAGTGTCCGCGGACGCATCTTCCCCAAAAAGGCACCTTGCAATCATTTTATTAGCAGGATTTTCATACAAAATCTCCGTATTGACCGGAATCTGCTCTGGATCCAGGATTGGTTTTCCCATGTCCACGCGTACCCGGCTGACCTGCCCTCTGGCGGCCAGCGCTGATTTTTCAGAAGATCCGCCATGAAAAGCCGTCTTCTTCGTCTCACCTGCCTGCGATTTCTGCTCTCCCGGTCTCTCCACCGTCAGATCCAGATATTTGATACCACTCTTCGTCTCCACGCTGATCTGTGTCTTGTCGGTCAGGCCATAATCATAGACATATTTCGCCACACAGCGGATCCCGTTGCCGCACATTGCGCCCAGCGAACCGTCCGCATTGTACATCTCCATCTGAAAATCTGCCACCTCAGATGGTTTGATGAGGATCAGACCGTCCGAACCGATGCCGAAATGCCGGTCACTCACACGGACCGCTGCTGCGGACGGATCCGCGACCTGCTCCTTAAAACAATTGACGTAGACATAATCATTTCCCAAACCATGCATTTTAGTAAATTTCATTTTTGTCTTCTCCGCTTTCCATGTAAATCAAGCTGCTTTTGAATAATCCATAATAAAAATTTTACTTGCAATCTTCTCCAGGCTGTCCAGAATTTCTTCGATTCTTTCCAAAACTGAGGAACTGAATAGTTCCTCACCGCATTGAGGACATTTCATGCATGGAACATTTTCTATAATCACATAGCAGCTACTCATCTGAGCAAAATAAGTTGTGCAGGCATTTTCCATTTTTCCATCTTTACAAATCAAACATCTCATTTATCAAAGTCGCTCCTTTCTGATTTTGAATTCCGCATCCCACCTTTGAGGATCTGGATAGTAAGCAGTTATAATCCTGCTTCCCGTCCCTTCATCGCTCATTACTATATGAATGATCTGTCGATCTTCTGTTTCGCCGCATATGAGGCAGCTCGAAAACGGAAAATCATCCGGATATTGTTCTATAATTGTGCCATTCATTACAGCAAATCGTATATCTTTTGTTTTTATTCCTCTTTGTCGGCAACGATCTGACGAATGCTGCGTAGCGAAAACTGTATCTTGTCGGTAATAAGTCCGCAATTGTTCTATATTAATCAATATTTCACCCTTCTCATTTTATAACAATATCACCGCATCAGCGCAAACAGCATCTGCGCGGTCTCGACCATGTTCGTACCGCTGTCCATACTGGTCTTCTGCAGATAGCGGTGCGCCTCCTCCTCGGTCATGCCGTTGCGCTCCATCAGCAGAGATTTTGCGTCTGCGATCAGCTTTTTTTCCTCCTCGCTGCGGTGCGGAGCCATCATCCGCTTCTGCCGCCTGCGCCGCTCCTGATTGCTGATCAGCGTCTCCAGAGAGTCCAGCAGATCGTTAATATGAAAAGGCATCGTCACCAGCAGCACGCCTTCTTTAATCCCTTCTCCGACCACACGCGCGGACGCGACCAGCAGCATCGCGAAGGAAGCTGGCATGTCTTCGCAAAGCTCTGAATAAATCATGTCAGGCAGCTTATATCCGCAGACAATAATGCCCGCGCCGAGCCGGTCCGCTGCTGAAAGAGCGCCTGCGCCGCTGGTACAGACAGCACCGACCGAATAGCCGCTGCGGACCAGCAGGTTTCTGACATTTTTTGCGTCCTCCGGCTTCGGAAAAGCTACCACTATATTTACATTTGCCATCTGATTCCTCCTGTCCGTCTGAAACGGCCGGCATCGTTTCCTGCGTGAGTAATGATAACAGTCCAGCATCTTCACGGTTACGAACTGCCGCCTCTGCTTAACAGCCATCACCCAGACAGCCATACCGCCCGCCATAAAACCTGTTATGACAGAACGATCAGACCTTCGCCAGGTAGCGGTCCAGCTCCCATTGGCTCACGCTGGCCTGGTATTCTTCCCATTCTTCCTTTTTCGCTTTCATGTAGCGTTTTGTCACGTGCTCACCGAGAACGCCGCAGATAAAACGGTCTTCTTCCAGCGCCTCGACAGCCTCCAGAAGCGTGACCGGCAGACGCTCAACGCCTTTGGCTTTCAGATCCTCCGCCGTCAGTGCGTAAAGGTTTTCGTCCATATTTTCCGGCGGCATGATCTGATGCTGGATGCCGTCCAGCCCCGCCGCCATGCAAACTGCATATGCAAGATAGGGATTGGCCGCATTGTCCGGACTGCGCAGCTCAATGCGCTTTGTACCGTTGCCCATGATCGGAATCCGGATCAGCGGGATGCGGTTTTTCGCGGACCAGGCAACATGGACCGGCGCCTCAAAGCCCGGCACCAGCCTTTTATAAGAATTAACAATCGGATTCGTCACTGCGGTCACTGCACGAATATGCTTTAAGAGTCCGCCGATGAACCAGCGTCCTTCCTGGCTCAGGTGAATGGGATCTGCCGCATCATAGAATATATTTTTTCCGTCCTTGGTCAAAGACATGTTGATATGCATGCCTGAGCCATTGACCCCGGCGACCGGCTTCGGCATAAAGGATGCATGCAGGCCATGACGCTTCGCAACTGTCTTTACCGCGAGACGGAAGGTCATAATCCCATCCGCACTCTGCAGCGCCTCGTCATAGCGCAGATCAATCTCGTGCTGTGCCGGAGCCGCCTCATGATGCGAGGACTCCACGACATAGCCCATCTCTTCCATCGTAAGAATCATATCCCTGCGGGCATTTTCCCCCAGGTCAATCGGTGCGATGTCAAAATAGCCGGCCTGCTCATGTGTAAGCGTGGTCGGTCTGCCCTCATCGTCCGTATGAAACAGGAAAAACTCACATTCCGGTCCTGCTTCGAGGCGGAAGCCCATCTCCTCCGCCTGCGAAATCACGCTTTTTAATATAAAACGCGGATCCCCGCCAAACGGAGTCCCGTCCGCATAGAAAACATCACAGATAAAACGGGCCACCTTGCCATTCTGCGGTCTCCACGGAAAGATCAGAAACGTATCCAGATCCGGGTGCAGGCACAGATCCGAGCGCTCAATACGTGCAAAGCCTTCGATCGAAGCGCCGTCAAACGTGACCTTATTATCCAGGACACGATCCAGCTGATTGACCGTCACAGCCAGATTTTTCAGAGTGCCGAACATATCCGTAAACTGCAGCCGGATAAACTGCACGTCCTCTTCCTCAATAATCCTGCAAATATCTGCTCTCGTATACTTACTCATAATCCACCTCTTCTATAAAAAAATACAAAGCCTCGCCAGCGAGTGCGCGGCGCTCCCGTGCGTAAAGAAAGCGTTCCCCCTTAAGATAAAGGAAGAACGCCCTTGTTCATCCTGCCCAAATGATAGCAGTCCCCTATTTTTTTGTCAACCGTTTTCTGACATGACGTGTTCGATATGTCAAACCCGTGCCCCCGCACTCCGCCGTGGAGCGTGGGGCCTGCTCCGTGGGAATTGAGGCACGCGTGTTTTTCCTGTTAAGCCCACATTCGCGGTCTTTCATCCATTCTCTGTCTTAAGCATCCCGGTGAGCATTTCGGAGCCGCTCTCTTCCGCGATATTGACGGAATGATTGGCGATACGCACAAAGCTGTCGAGAATCTCGACAAAGGTGAGACCTTTTTCAAAAGAGCACTGCCCGGCCTTCAGGCGATCCATATGGCTGGCCTGCGCTTTAGAAGCCTTCTTCGTGATCCGGTGCTCCCGCTTGCGGATATCCACCCAGGTCTCCGGCGTGAAGCTGTGCTTACAGAACAGCTCCACTGTGGTGTCAAACAATGCCAGGTCCAGGTCAAAAATCTCCAGGAGGTCGTCTCTGGCCTGGTCGGAAAATGGTTCGCCCGCTTCCAGGCTTGTCTCATTCTGTCCGCTGATCACTACCGCATGGTCCCCGATGCGCTCCAGATCATTGATCGCATTAAATGCGCTGGTCATGTAACGCGAGACGGAAGCCGGCATCTCTGTGGCGTTGATTGTTGTCAGATACTCGGTAATCTCGGAAGCCAGATAATCGATCACATCCTCGGTGTCGCGCAGCTGCTGCACGCCGGCCATGTTCTGATTTTTCACGATCTCTCTGGCTCTTGAAAGATTTTCACGCACAAGGCCTGCCATCCGCTCAACCTCTCTGCCGACCTGCAGTGTCACGACAGCTGGAGACGCCACCTGCATATTTTTATCAATGTATTCCAGGCGGAACGCATTCTCGTGCGCCTGCTTGGGTATGATGCGGTAGGTCCATTTCACGACCACATTAGTCAGCGGCAGCAGAATCAGGCCTGTCACTACCTTAAATAAAATATGGTAGACGGAGATCTGGAACATCGCGCTCGGCACCAGCGCTTCAATCCAGTCCGTAATCGGAAGGAGAATCGTAAGGGGGATGAAGATAACAGCACCGACCACATTGAAGATCAGATAGATCAGCGCAGCGCGCTTGGCATTGTTTCTCGCGTTGAAAGCGGAGAGAATCGGCGGCGTCGAAGAACCGACGTTAATACCGCAGATCAGAAAAGCAGCAAAATGAAGAGGCATCAGTCCCTGCAGAGCAAGCGCCTGCACAACGCCAACCGCTGCGGATGAGCTTTGAATCACAGCGCAGAGAACTACGCCGATAATAAACCCGAGTGCCGGGTTCGTCGCATGTGTAATAAAATTCAGAAATGCCGGAGAATCTTTCAAAGGAGACATTGCGGAGCTCATGGAGTGGAGTCCCTGGAACAAAAGTCCGAATCCCAGGATAACCTGGCCGATGTAGCTGGTGCGTTTCTTTTTGGTGTACATCATCATCGCTGCACCAGCAAAAATACAGACTGGCGCAATGCCGGACACATCCAGTGCAATCAGGACACTGGTAATCGTAGTACCGATATTGGCACCGAAAATCACGCCCGTCGCCTGAGCCAGATCCATAATGCCTGCATTGATAAAGCCCATAACCATGACCGTGGTCGCAGATGACGACTGAATCACAACTGTGACAAGCGCGCCGAGCAGGAACCCCATCACCCGGTTGCGAGTCAGGGTTTCCAGCAGGTCTTTCATTTTCGGTCCCGCCGCAAGCTCCAGCCCCTCTCCCATGTACTTCATACCAAACAGAAAAAGGCCCAGACTTCCAAATAATGAAATAATATTACCTATACCCATCTGTCTTTTTCAGGGAAACGCCGTTGTCTCCCTTCCTCCTTGTGTGTATCCGCACCTGTCCCGAACCCTGACAGCTTACGTGTATCCTTATTCCCGCGAAGCAACAAGCCAGGTCGCCGGAGTCATAATGGTACTGAATGCCACTGGCACGCAGTACCATTAAGTGCCGGTCAAAGCGAAGCGTAGATGCCTGTGGATTTCCAGTGTCAGTTCCATTTCCGCGCTTTTTTCACTTTATTTCATTCTCGCGCCAGTATTTACTCCTCTGTATCAGCAGGTGCACGATTCCTGCTGCGCAATTTTTAACGAATATACCATACCACAAATGAGAAGGAAATGCAAAAGAAATGTAAGATTTACGTAAATGTTGTGTAAAAATATGGGATTTGCTCCGTTTTGGGAAAAAAGTCTGTCAAAATTGCCAGTCAGGTTTGACTCCGGCAGAAAAACAGGCAGGCCTGTCTGGCGTACAAAGAAAGAGCCGCATTCCTTTTTCAACAGGATTGCGGCTCCCTTTGTGATTTTTCGTTATGAATCCGCTTTTTGCTGTAAACCGTAACTGCGACAGCCCTGCGCCCGGCCGGTCTGCTCCCGGCGAGGGCTTTTTCCCGCATGCTATATACTTTCATACGTACATCACAGCTGTTGCAAGGTACTGTTCTGAACAGTTCCCATAATTCTACTTTTTCTTCGTCCGGCTCATAACCACACTCTGTATGATCAGGAACAGGCAGAGCATACCGGCGATCGTGATGCCAGTCCACCAGGCGTCATCCAGTCCAATGGAGGAGACGATATTCTGGATCGTGTTCAGCGAGAGTACGCCAAAGAGGGTGCCGATCACATTGCCCACGCCTCCTGTCAGCAGCGTTCCTCCGATAATGGAGGAAGCAATCGCGTTCATCTCCATGCCGTTCGCGTTGGAGGTCGCCGCGCTGCCGATGTGCATAAAGTACACAAAACCGCCAAGTCCCGCAAGAAGGCTGCAGATGACGTGCGACATAAACTTGGTGAACTTGACGTTGATACCAAGCATCAGCGCGCTCTGTTTGTTGCCGCCGACTGCGTAGAAATTGCGCCCGAACTTTGTATAGCGCAGCATCAGGAACATCAGGATCACGACAATCAGGGCAATCACCGAGCCCAGCTCGATCGTCGTGTTTATGTAAGTTCCCTTTTTGTTGTAATAGCCAAGTCCCGGCAGGATAAACTCGATCTTGCGCAGGGCTTTGAATGCCTCGTTCGTCACACTGATCGGGTTGGTATGGATGATCGTCGTCAGACCTTTTGCGAAGTACATTCCCGCCAGGGAAACAATAAACGGCTGAATCTCCAGGTAAGCCACCAGGAAGCCCTGCACTACGCCGAAGGCCAGGCCGATGCCCATCGCGATGAGAAATGCGGTAAACGGATTGCCGTTCTGCAGCTCCAGGTTGACCGCGCAGCTCATGCAGATCAGCCGCACAACGCCGCCGATGGAAATGTCGATGCCCTGGGTAATCATGACCAGACTCATGCCGCAGGAGGTAATCACCAGACCCGCATTGGCATCCAGAATGTTAAAGAACATCTGGGCTTTGCGGAAGCCGCCTCCCAAAAGAACTACCGCGCCGATGTACATCACAAAGAAAACGACAATGGTGATCAGCAGCAGAAGGTTCGCGTCAGATAAGGTCCTCTTTTTCTTTTTTTCTGACATGTCAGCCCACCTCCTTTGCCGGTTTCCGGATCTTTTTGCCAAGCTCTGCCATTTTCTCCTTCACGACCGGAGCGGAAAATACGATCAGCAGGATGACTACAACTGCCTTGTACGCAGGAAGCGCGTCCGAGGATACCTTGAATTTGTAGAGGGTCGTCGTCAGCAGCTGAATCACATAAGCCGCTATAACTGAGGCCCAGATATTGAACTTGCCGCCGCCCAGATTGTTTCCACCCAGGGCAACTGCCAGAATCGCGTCCATCTCGATGTTCTGCGCCACCACAGAATAGTTTATTGTGGAGGTTCGGCTGCACTTGATCAGAGCCGCGACCGCCACGCACACGCCGAGGATGACAAAAGAAAGAATCTTGATAAACGCCGGCTTCAGGCCGTTCAGCTTGGCTGCGTTTTCATTGATACCGACTGCCTGCGTATAGAGGCCAAGGTTTGTAAATTTCAGCACCAGCCCGATGATGATGAAGCAAAGCACCGCAATCAAAAACGGCGTCGGCATCGGGATGCCTGGAATAAACCCGCCAAAATAAGTAAAAGCCTTGCCGGGGACAATCGGGAGCTGATTGTTATTGATCCACGCGGCGATGGAACGTCCTGCCGTATACATAATCAACGTAGCGATCATGGGCTGAATCTTAAAAGCTGCCACCAGGACGCCGTTGAATGCGCCGCAGAGCATACCAACTAGCACCGCTACGAGGAAGCCTACGATAATCGGAGCCGCAAGCGACGACGGACTGGACTCCGTACCGCAGAGCACCCGAAGCATCGCGCTGCCGCTGATAGCGATTGTCGCACCGACGGAAATATCCTGCCCTCCCGAAGCCGCTGTCACCAGCGTCATGCCGATCGCCAGAATCGCCAGCTCAGAGCCATTGTTCAGGGCAGAGATCAGGTTGCCGGAAAGCACCGGATTCCCGTCACTGTTGGTACCCAGAGTAATTTTAAAAAACGTAGGATCCATCAGAAGGTTGAACCCCAGAAGAAGCAGAAGCGCCACCAGCGGAATCATCATCTGCGAGTGCAGCAGCCTGCTGAAGGGATTTTGTTTTTTTACCGCAGTTTTTTCCATTATGCCTCTTCACCTCCTGCTATTGTACTCATAATCTTATTCTGATTCAGATCATCGCCGGTAAGTTCTCCGACCACCTTGCGGTCACGCATGACCACGAGCCGCGAACAGGTGCGCAGCATCTCATCTGTCTCTGAGGAGATAAAGGTCACACTCATGCCCTCTGAGGCAAGCTGCAGCACCAGCTTCTGAATCTCTGTCTTGGTACCGATATCAATGCCTCTGGTCGGCTCATCCAGGATCAGATACTCCGGGTGCGCAAACAGCCAGCGTGCCACAATCACCTTCTGCTGGTTGCCGCCGGAGAGCGATTTGATCGGCGTATCCTTCGAAGCGGTCTTGATCTCAAGCAGCTTGATGTATTCGTCCGCGGCCTTCTCGACCTCTGCCTTCGAGAATGGGCGGAAGAAGCCCTTGAGTACCTGCGCAGCGAGAATCAGGTTTTCCTTTACGGAAAGGTCGCCGATAATGCCGTCGCCCTTGCGGTCCTCCGGCAGATAAGCGATGCCATTTTTCATTGCCTCCAGCGGACTGGTGATCTTTACTTCTTTTCCGTTGATCTTTACCTTTCCGGAGGTCACATGATCCGCGCCGAAAATCGCCCTCACACATTCGCTCCTGCCGGAGCCGAGAAGCCCGGTAAAGCCGTTGACTTCCCCCTTCTTAATATAAAAGTCAAAGGGACTGATGCCGGCATTGCTCTGGAGGCCTTCTGCCTCGTAGAACTTCGTCCCGGCACCTTCGCCGACATACTCCTGGCCTTCGCCCTTGATCTCAGCCATGTCGTCCAGATCCTTGCCAAGCATCTTAGAGACAAGCTGCACACGCGGCAGATCCTCGATCACATACTCACCGACCAGCTTTCCGTCACGCAATACGGTGATCTTGTCGCACACCTCATACACCTGATCCAGGAAATGGGTGACAAAGATAATCCCAACACCTTTGGCTTTCAGGTCACGCATCAGGCCGAACAGCTTTTCCACCTCCTGCTCATCCAGCGAGGAGGTCGGCTCGTCGAGAATCAGCACCTTGCATTCCATGTCAACCGCCCGCGCGATCGCCACCATCTGCTGAATCGCGATCGAACAGCTCGAGAGCTGCTGAGTAGCCTTCGCCGGAATCCCCAGCGACTCCAGAATCCGGTTGGTGTCCGCATTGATCTTTTTCCAGTTCTGCCTCCAGCCCTTTTCTCTGCCGATGTACATATTCTCAGCGACAGTCAGATTCGGACAGAGTGTGATCTCCTGATAGACTGTACTGATTCCCAGATTCTGCGCGTCCTGCGGGGAGCGGATTGAGACAGCACCGCTCTCCCCTTTCAGGAAAATCTCCCCCTCATCCTTTCCATAAACGCCGGTCAGGACCTTAATCAGGGTCGATTTCCCCGCTCCGTTCTCTCCCATCAGCGCATGGATCTCCCCCTCACAGAGACGGAAATCCACATTCTGCAGGGCGCGTACGCCGGGGAAGCTTTTTGAGATATTTTTCATTTCCAGTACCGTATTTTCATTCACCCGTATATCACCTCTTTCTAGCGAGATTGTAACTGTTTATACCTTCACAATCACGAAGCTTATCCTGCACAACGTGCGGGATGCCGCCCCGGCGAGGGAAAAAGCCCATTTAAAAATGTTTCGCGATGAGGCTTTCCCCCGAAAAACATACATTGTCATACGTACTTCGCGGCGAGTGCGGAGTACTGTCCCGAATAGTTACGTAAAATCTGCTTTTCAAAAAGCGCGGTGCAGGCTGGCTGCACCGCGCTTCGCATTCGGTTTATGTTCTTTTGTCCCTTGGATTATCATTTCTGATAATCCTACGGATTGCTCCGTGCTTCGCACTCCCGCAATCCTAAAAACATTCGGAATCCGCTCATTTTTCTTCGAAAAATGGCTACTTCCTCATGTTTTTGGCGGTCCCAAAGAACATAAATACGAATGCAAGCATTCGATTTATGTTCTTTTGTCCCTTGGATTATCAGATGCCGTAGTTGTCTACGTCTTCCTGCGTGATGGTCGTAGCATCAAAGCCCTGCTCTACAGAGTAGATGATCTGCTCTTCCAGCTCTTCGCCGGCTTCCAGCTGCTCGATGATGCCAACGATGGTCTCAGCCTGGAACGGGTTGCACTGTCCATCATAATTCCAGTTACCTGCCAGCAGCTCTTCCAGAGCCCACTCGTTGCAGTCAAAGCCCATGACGATCACATCGCCGTCAACGCCGTGTGTAATGCCTGCTGCGTCAAGAGCTGCAACAGCGCCCTTCGCCATATCGTCGTTCTCAGCGTAGATCACGTTGAAGGATTCGCCGGAGTCGATGACAGACTGAACGATCTCCTGTGCGGTCTCAGCACTCCAGTCAGCGGTCTGCTGTACGACATAATTCCACGTATCATTTGCCTCTACCGCCTCATCAAGAGCGGTGGTACGGCCGATCTGCGCGTCAGAGCCCATCACGCCCTGAATATGGATGATGTTGTACTCGTCAAGCTCCTGAGACTCCATCCACTCTACAGCGGTGACGCCTTCCTGAGACATATCTGATACAACTGCTGCTGCGTAGAGGCTCTCGTCTGCGTCCAGCATACGGTCGAACAGGATCACGGTGATGCCCATCTCCTGTGCGGACTCCAGTACATCGTCCCAGCCAGTGGTATCAGCTGCGGAGATCAGAAGATAATCAACCTCATCCGTGATGAAGCCCTCAGCCGCCTGGATCTGCTCTTCATTCTCAAGACTGTAGAAGAAGGAGGTCTCAAAGCCATACTCATTATCCTCGCCGAAGTATTTCTCGAAATCAGCTACATTTGCGGTACGATAACCGGACTCATTCGGGTCGTTGTTGATAATGCCGACGGTAATAACGTCTTCCTCTGCGGATGCCAGTGTCGCGCCTCCCATCAGGCCCATCACCATTGTTGACGCACACAGAACTGCCATAAGTTTACGCTTCATAATAAAGATTTCCTCACTTTCTTTAAAATGTGCTCTGCAGCCGTGAACATGTCACTTCACGCTCATTTGTCACAACTGCGTTTTCCTGTTTCTGTCTGTAATTTTAACAAATGCAGGAGAAAAGTCAACCGTTTTTTTATCTTTTTATACAGTTTCAGCTTTTCAAACAATACAAATTATTTTAGTTTTCTTACATATTCAGTACAAATTTATCCTGTTTTTCCCATTCCGTTCAAAAAAACGGAGATTTTCTTTGATTGATTCCGAAATCAGTTCATTTTCTTCTTCCTTCTTTTCTTCCCTGCGAGGCAAATGCAATCCAATATTTGTAGTAAATTTTTCTATTTCAATTTTTCTTTCCGAACCGGCAGGCGGAAGAAAAAGAAAATTTTCCCCCTTTCACAAACACTTGACAAATTTTCCTGCTTCTGGCTATATTGATACAAGATAAGAAACAAGAAACAAGTACAAATTGGAGCACACTATGGAAATCAAATACCGGGCTCTTGCCGAGTCACTGAGAAAAGAAATTGCCACCAGAGGTCCTCTGGGAAATCAAAAGCTTCCCACCGAAGCGGAGCTTGCGCGTGCTTATGGGGTCAGCCGCCAGACCGTGCGTCAGGCACTTGCCCTTCTGCTTCTCGACGGGCTGATCGAAAAGCGGCAGGGAAGCGGCACCTATATCGCGCCCGGTGTATTTCCGAGCGCGCTTTCCTCCCATAAGATTGCGATTCTTGTGCCGGATGTTTTCGGCTATCCGGCCAGGTACAGCCTTGGCGAGACCGAATCCATTCTGAACGAAGCCGGGTATACGACAGTCGTTTACAGTACGGAAAACCGCACAGCCAGGGAGCGGAGCATCCTATTAAGTCTGCTGGAGCATCCCGTCCGGGGAATACTGGTACGGTGCGTGCGCACCGCCTTTCCGAATCCAAACATCTCCCTTTATCAGGAACTTGCTGCACAAGGTACAGCAATCATTTTTCTGGGCGAAGGATACCCGATGTCACAGGACAGTGCCGAAGCGACTCATCAGGTGGCAGGACTGTACAAAAACAGCCCTCAGACACCGGTTCTGTATAAGAGCACTTCTAAAACGGGGAACGACACAGGACCGCAGCAGGTCATCCAGATCACCTCCGATGACTTTGCGGGCGGCGAGCTGCTGGCCCGTCACCTGATTGGACTTGGGCATAAAAAAATTGCCGGGATTTTTCGTCTCGACAATCAAAGCGGCCTTAATCGGTATGCCGGCGTCCTGCACGCACTCTGCGAAAGCGGTCTCACTTTCGACGATCGCGACTTTCTCTGGTACGACCCGCTGACGACGCGAATGCCAGACTCCAAAATGCTGCTCTCCTTTATCCGTATACAGCTTGCCGGATGCACGGCGGCTATATGCCAGGACAACGCTATAGCCGCCGCGCTGATCCGTGAACTGCAGCGTCTTGAAATGCCAGTACCGCAGCGGTTCTCTGTCGCCGCTTTTTCTTCCGGCAAAGAAGACCATTTTCCCCTCCGCATCACCTGTGCCGTCCGCTCAGGCAAAAAGCCCTGGTTCATCGCGGCTGATCTTCTGCTGGCGGCAATAGCCAGAAAAACGGTTTCCTCTGTATCCTGCCCGTGGGTGCTGCAGATTGGAGAAAGTACTGGTGCAGCGAACTGAAATCCTGCCTCAAAGACCTGTGCCCATCCTGCGGTGCCTGAAGATTAATATCCCCGCGACTCAATGAATTCCGCCGTAAGTATATCCGGTGTAAAATAAGTCTCTTCCACGTAAGAGAGCTTCCTGGGCGTCCCGCCTGCTTCAAGCTGCTCAATAATCTCTTCCACCAGAGGGCCGTGCAGAGGATTGCATTCCACATCCAGATTGATGCTTCCCTCCATGCAGGCTGTCAGGCCGACAGCAGTCGCATCAAAAGAAATGATAATCACATCCCCGTCCGTCCCGTAGCTGATACCTGCTTCTTCCAACGCCTGAATCGCTCCGAGCGCGGAATTGTCATTTTCACAGTAGATCACGTCAATCTCCTGCGTCTCCTCCAGAAACTCTGAGACCACCTCATAGGTCTTTGCCTGCGTATACTCGCCCTGTACCTGTGCAATAATCTCCCAGTTCACATGCGCCGCAGCCCCATTCTCCAGGCCGACGGTCCGCCCGATCTGAGAGGTCGCGCCCAGCGTACCCATCACATGCAGAATCCGGATCTCCTCATCAGAGCGTCCCTGTTCCTCCAGATAGCTTTCCAGCCATTCGACCGCGGTCTCACCCTCTTTCTGAAAATCAGAGCCAACCCAGGCGGCATAAAGCGTCTCATCCTCCACGTCGATCATGCGGTCTACGACAATGACCGGAATACCCGCATTCTTCGCTTCCTCAAGCACCTCGTCCCATCCGGTCTCAATCACGGGATCCAGTACGATATAATCCACACCCTGCAGAATATAGCTGCGCAGAGTCGTGATCTGATTCTCCTGCTTTCCCTTCGCGTCCTCAAAATAGAATTCATAGCCGTTTTCCGTTGTAAAAGTCGTGCGCATGGATTCCGAATTCGCCACACGCCAGTCAGACTCCGCGCCCACTTCTGAAAAGGCGACCGAAATCAGGCCGTCCGCAGACTCCGTCTCTGTCTGTACAGAAGCATTGTTCCCACAGCCTGCAAGCAGTACCGGCATCATCAAAGCGACTATGAAAGCTGCTGGCCGAATGCCGGTTTTATCTCTGGTTTGTATCCTGCTCTGGATTTTGTTTCTGTCTCTGTTTCCGGCGAGAATCATAGGAACGCTCTCTTTCTTTTTTACCATCACATTTTTCTTTGCCTTTTGATGAAGCTAAATTATTTAACCAATTTCCGCTTTTTGAAAGCTGATCTGCAGGGTCATGTCAGTCTTTCTGCGGCGGAATGCGCACCGTTACACAGGTACCCTCTCCCTCCCTGCTCTCAATCCGCAGGCCGTATTCTGCTCCAAACATCAGCTGCAGCCGCTCCTGCACGGTCGACATCCCAAATCCGACGCTGGTGTCATGGCTCAGCATGGCGCGCAGCTGCAAAAGACGTGCCTCATCCATGCCAGCTCCGTCATCCTCGACTTTGAGTATGATCACCGCCATGGACGGAGGATTCTGGAATACTTCGCCCATTTGCTCCGGATCCGTCTGTTCTGTATTCGTCTGTTCTGAACTTTTCTCTCCCGGATTCATCCGCTCTGAATGATCTGCCGTGAGGTTTTCGCCATCCGCGATCTCCATCCGCCCGCTCACGCGGATATGTCCCTGTCCGCGTTTCAGCTTAATCCCATGATAAAGCGCATTTTCTACCAGCGGCTGCAGGGTCAGCTTGGGAATCCGGTAAGGCGCCAGCTCCGGCGCGATGTCGATCTCATATTCCAGTATGTCCTTGTAGCGCACATGCTGAATCTCCAGGTAGCTGCGCACATGCTGTTCTTCCTCGCGCAGTGTGATCACATCCTGCCCGTTACTTAAGGAAGATCGGAAAAAGGAGGACAAGCTGGTCACCATCTCCACGGCCTGTTCGTTTTTTTCCATCTCAATCAGCCAGACAATCGCATCCAGGGTATTATATAAGAAATGCGGGTTGATCTGCGCCTGCAAAAGAGCCAGCTCAGCGCTGCGCAGACGCACCTGCTCCTGTCGGTTTTGCTCGATTTGCCGGTTCAGGCGGCCGACCATATCCTCAAAGCCGTCGCTTAGAGTCTGAATTTCGAATTCCTGTGCCTGGATCGGCGTCCGGACGGTCAGATCGCCCTCTCCGATAGAGCGCACACGCACACAAAGGTCACTGATCGGCTGTGTGACAGAGTGCGCAAAACGCAGGGAGCGCTGCAACACCACAATCAGGAGAATCAGCGCCGCCGCCACGACCAGCCCGATCTCCATCCAGAGATTTTTCACCATCTCGGTCTGCAGCGTGTCCAGAAGGGAAGCCTCATGGTAGAGATAGGTATACATATACTCCTGAATCAGCTCGGTCAGTACATAAATATTGTTTTCCAGCTGTGTCTGACGGTCGTCGTAGCTGTCCGTCGCCTCAATCAGGTAAATCTTATCTTCCAGATTCTCGCAAAGCTGCAGAACGCCGCTGATAGCCTTGCTGCTTTCCTCCTGCGTCGTCGTCTCAATCAGATTCCGCGCCAATTCCTGCGCAGCTTCCACTTCCTCGATGGGAAGACCTTCCGAATAATGGCTGCCGACGACATAATAGTACATTTTCAGGTCAATGTTTTCTTTGAAATCCTGATTAAATTCCGAGGCGGTGGTGACATTGTGCAGAATGGATGTGTACTGGTTGATATAGTGGATCATTACGGCAAACATCACGCACATCATCACCAGCACCGGGATAAAAAAAGTCATGAGAAGCGCGCGCATCTGCTGATTGAGTGATACCGGTTTCGCAGCAGGGCGTGCTCTTCTCATTTTTATTTTCCTCCTATATTGCCGACTGTCCAAAAACTAAGCTCCAGCATGCAAACAAAACCAAATACATATATCCAGAATATGTATTTACTATATTTTTCATTGCATTTGACGGTTTAAGTAAAAATCCACCTGTACTTTAATGTGTTTTTGCATGCTTTGCCCGATAGTCCCTCGGCGTGCATCCCTGCGTCTTGCGGAACACAAAGCTGAAGTAATGGGGATCCTTGTAGCCCACCTTTGCGGCCACCTCCGCCGAGCGTAGCCCCGGGCCGCGCAGCAGCTCTTTGGCATATTCCATCCGTTTCTGCGTCAGATACTCCACAAAGGTCTGCCGCATTTCCTGGCTGAACACCGCGCTGAAATAGTTCGCGCTGACGTGCACCTGGCCGGCGACCTCTTTTAGAGAAATGCTTTCATTCGTAAAATTATGATCAATGTATTCCAGTGCCTGCCAGATCACCGCCCTGTTCTGGCTTTTGGATTCTTTTTCCTTCAGATCAAACACACAAGAGAGAATTGTACGGACATATTCCCGAAGATCCTCCTCGCTAAGGCTCCTGCCTGTCAGCTGCGCGGCCGGAAAATCATCAATAAAATCCTTCTGTTCATATCCAAGCGACTCCAGATACGCAATCGCGGTAAAACGAACGTTCAGCATCAGATACTGACAAAAGAGACGGGATGCGGCCGCTTCGTGAATCCCGCTGATATATTCATCCGCGAAGTTCCCAACCTCCTCCGGCGATCCATTCTCCAGAAATCCGCGCAAAATCGACGGATCCATCCGGGTCATATCGACATTTTTGAAGCTGCTTTCCTCCTCATTGTCCATCAGTGCCCGCGTATTTTCCTTCTTCAGTACATGACAGCCGCCAGAAAGATGGCGGTATGAATAAATCCGGCTCACCTCGTCAAAGCTGCCCGGAAGCGCAGAAAGCCGCGAAGTCTCCTCCCCGACGGCCACATGCCATTCCACCTTGTTTTCAATTGGGAGAACATGCATCCGTATCGTGTCCAGGCATCTGGCCGTCAACTCCTCCATCTGCCCCGGCCCGGCCTTGATCAGCACCGCGTAGGTCTGAATGTTCCAGCGAAATACCAGATACTCAGGATACATCTGGAAAAACCGGGTCAGACCCTCATGTGCTTCCTGCTGTACCTCATCGGCCTCCTCATCTTTCGTCTGCGTGTTCCGGACCAGAATGCTGTACATCAGCAGCTTATAGCTCTGCGCCTGAATGGAGATCCCCAACTGTCCGGCTTTTTCATAAATCTCTTCCACCGAAAGCCGACCGGTCACAAGCTCCTCAAAGAAGCGTCTTCTGGAGAACTGCTCGTACTCCTGCACCTCGCTGCGGAACTGCTCCAGGTAATTCTCCTGCTCCCGCTCGCTGCTGATCTTTTCCGCCACCTCGTTCAGCGCCTTTACCAGCATGGCTTTGGTAACCGGCTTGAGCAGGTACTGCTCCACACCGATGCGGATGGCCGACCGCGCGTATTCGAAGTCGTCGTAGCCGCTGATGATGATAATCTTTGTATTCGGAAATTCTTTGCTGACCAGATTGCTCAAAGCCAGCCCGTCCATAAATGGCATCTTAATATCCGTAATCAGCACATCCGGGCGGGACTGGCGGATCATAGGGAGTGCTTCCTCCCCATCGCCCGCGTCACCCACCAGCGTATAGCCATACTGCTGCCAGGGGATGATATCGCGCAGTCCTTCCCGGATGATGGTCTCATCTTCTACCAGAAATACTTTCAGCATTCTTCTCTTTCCTTTGTTTCATTTTCATACCCGCACAGCGAGTGCCGGCAAAGCCTGCCGCAGTCACGAAAAATGTTCCAGATTTTCATTGTGCAGCTTTCATTATCGTTTCAGAACTCTTCAGCCGGCTTCTTCCGTCGCCTGAGCCTCTGTTTCCTCCCCGGCAATCAGCTCCACCTCATTGGAGCTGCGGAAAATAGTCGAGGAGGATCCGACCTGACAAACCACGATGGAATTCGTCCCATTCGGAACCTTGCTCTTTTTCACGCGCAGCAGGTGGGAGGAATAATAGGTCGTACTGATTTTTTCTCCATTGACATACACCTTGCTCCATTTGGTAAAGTTGGAACCTATAATATAGTAGTAATCATCCGTCTCCAGAATCCGGTGGATCTCTACCTCCTCAGTCCCCATGATCAGATCGGATGCCGGATACGGGTTCTCGCCGCCATAGACATAATGCTCGCCATACAGAATATCATACTGGAGCATCTCCATCGCGTCAATATATTCGTCCTCCGTCTCATAGGAATCGCGGCTCTGGTGGAAGGAAAACATCGTACCCACGCCTCCCATTCCCAGCTCCTCAAGCGTATCCGCCAGCAGCTGGTAGGAGGTCATATCACTGTCGTTTTTCTCCATACCCAGATTATTCCAGGTCGCATAGGGCGTCAGGAACAGACTCCCAGTCGTCATATCCTCTTCCGTCAGATCCATGGTCGGCAGATGGTCGCCGAACATCACAACATAGGTCGGCTCCCCGCGCTCCTCGAGCATCGTAATTAAATCCTCAATAAACGCATCCACCTCATGCAGCATATTCACATAATATTCCCACGCATAGGCCATTCCCTCGTCTTCCACGCCGGAAATGGTAATCTCGGGATCCTCCAGTACCTCATACTGCGGATAATCTCCGTGGCTGCCCACCGTAATCACGTAGACAAAATCCTGCTGATCAGGCGTATAATCCAGAGATTTTTCTACCTCCCCGACCAAAATCGTATCGGTAGGCCAGGTACCCAGCGGCGTATACTCCTGGATATCCATCAGCTCCTTGCTGGTAAAGGTATCAAATCCCATCTGGGAAAAAGCGTTCGCACGGCTGTAAAAATTACCACCGTTGTTGTGCACCACATGCGTCCCATAGCCCAACGTCGCCAGATCAGAGGCTATGCTCTCACAGTTCGTCTCCTTCAGAATCGTCTTGTACGGATACTCGCCGAGGCCAAAAAACTGCATCCCCATCCCGGTCAGAATCTCAAACTCCGTATTCGCCGTTCCCGCGCCGACCACCGGCACCTCCAGATAGCCGGAGGTGTAATTTTCCGTCAGATACTCAAAATAAGGCACCGCTTCCTCGCTGGTCTCGAGGAAATTAATCATATCCGGATTAATAAAAGATTCCAGAAGGATGACAATGATGTTCGGGTATTCCCAGTCATCCTCGGTGACAGCCTCTTCATCAGCGTTTTCCTCATCTTCAGTGACAGTATCAGCCGTACTCTCCTCATCCTCAGCAACTGCCAGGTCCGCACTTGACAGAGTCTTTACAGCATCTGTTTTCACAAGCTGCGCCTCTGCCCCGCCATCTATTTCTTCTCCGGTATCCGCATTGATCTGGCTATCTATATCCGTATTTACCGGACTGTCCGAGTCCGCTTTTGCCTGGCTGCCTATATCCGTATTTACCTGACTGTCCGCATCCACATTCACCAGACTGTCGCTGTCTGTATCTGCCTGATCATCCGTGTCTGCATTTGCCTGACTGTCGGTATCTCCATTCATATGCTCCAGCACAGCAAGAACTGCCTCCTCCGAGTAGCCGGAGGGAGTACTCATGCCCTGATCCAGCGCACTGGAGGAAAAGCTGTAGATAAATCCGTAATCTTTATAACCCTGCGCGAGATTTTCAAAATAAGACGCCAGCACATTGCTGCTCTTTGCCGCATCGGTCACCTGCGGCACCATCAGCACCACCAGCGCAACCATAAACACTCCCGCCAGGCGGTGCGTCTGTCCCTGGAATTTCGGTCCCTTTATCCAGAGGATCACGAGCATGACACATACTGCGGCGACAACTCCGATCACAATCGCTGCTTCGGTGTCGGAGAAATAATTGCTCTGCATGGTAAACAGGTCGCCCACCATTTTCAGATCTGTCCATCCAAACGGTGAAACTCTTTTGGCAAGGATGCAGCCATTGATCGTCCCCAGAAAAATCCAGAACGCACAGATCAGCACCCGGGCGGCTGTCCGCCTTTTCACTATGTACACCAGAGTCAGGGTTGCCCATACCAGAAAGGAATTGTATAAAAATACCAGATTCCGGTCAGCGGCAAACTGACACGCCTCTATAAACGAATGTCTTGAAATCCACTCAATCACAAAGCAGACGGCACAGGCCAGAAGCATGTGAAAAAGCAGGGAATACCGATTCAAAACCTCCGTCGCCCGGCTTCCTGCTGTATGCCCCGGCAAAGCCAGTATCATTTTTGTTTCTTTTTCCATTTTGGCTGTCCCTTTCATCTGTGCTTTTGCAATTCTCCCATTTCCGCCAGACAATTGGCCGCGCCCTCCTCCTCTAAACTCAAACACGTTTAAAACGCGTAATTTTCGTGTAAAATTGTTGTAAACCCCAAAACATATGAAAGATATAGCAATTCAGGAAAAAAGTCAACCGATAAAGCAGAAATTTAAGGTTTTGTTCACTTTCTATCCACAATCCCGCAGGATTTTATCCGAACAGGGGGGCAATGGTACAGCTTCACTTTTTCTTAAGTTTTGTCTGGATTCTTTGCTGTGATTGTGCTATGGTAGGAAGAGAGTTTTCAAGAACCCCAGGCGATAAGAAAATCAGAAAGGCCAGACTGAATATCAGACTGGACGGAAAAGGTATTCTATGAATATGAAACCTTTAAAATATATTAAAAAGACATTGATTCCGCTGCTTTTATTTACACTTCTGCTTTCCGGATGTGAAAACAGTGAACAAAAGATTGCTTCTGCGGAGATGTTCGAGCTGGACGGCGGCACTACCAGCGAGGGAGTGTCCGTTGGCGACGGCAGCGCAGAATTTATCAAGGCTTACCGGGACTATGTCATCTGGGCGGCTTATACCAATTCCAGTTCTAATTATATGGTGATGTCTATCAATGAAATCCCCTATGAAGATTCCATTTCCACGCTGATTGCGAATTTTTTCATAGACGATGTGCCGACCTCTGAGGAAGCGATCTGCGAAGACAATGGGATCGAGGAATCCGCTCTCTACTCGCTTCTGAGTTCCTCAGCCTATCTGCGGGCACACGAAGTGATCTATCGATACCTGCGTTTCACCTGGGAAGACAGCGTCATCACGGATATCGATTCAGGCGAACTGAATTACAACGAGACCTATGAGGTACCGCCTGACGAATGAGTTTATTTATCCTTTCCGCTGGCAAACACGGCTTCCTGACTCGTTGCTTCGCGGGAATGAACGACTTTATTTCTGTTTTTCCGTTTCCCGGGCAATGATATATACCCGCTCGCTCTCAGGATGGGGAGCGTCTGTCGTAAATGCGTCATACACCGCTTCTGGTTTCAGGCCAGCTTTCTCAAGAAGCTCACATACACGGCCGATATTCCAGGCCTTCTGATAATGTGTTTCCTCGTATCGTTCATAAAGGTTCCGTTCCATTTCTGTCCGCTGTGAAGATGGCTCACCTTCGCCCCGCGGAAATAAATCATTTGCATTCGATCCTTCATCAGGCCGGTAAGCGGTTTCGGTATTATTTTTACGGATATACAGAGTCAGAT
>JAJQFO010000188.1 GCA_021201095.1 Lachnospiraceae bacterium | reverse complement strand
ATTCTGCAGTGACTGAGGAATCGGATAATCCTCATCCCGCAGGGCATCAAAATCCCGGATGAGTTTCTGGAAGTGCTCGTCCCTCTGCGCGTATACTCCGATGCAGCCTTCCAGCATTTTATCCAGATAAAGCGCGCGGTAAGCCGGAATCTGCATCTTACCGGATACGAATTCTTTTGGGCTGACCTGCAGCATCGTCAGTAACTCATCGAGCATCGCATAGGTGTCTTCATTCAGTGCGAGAAAATCGCCGTTTTTGAGACGGTGAAAGTTCTTTTTTCTGCGATAGCTGCCAAGAGCATCCAGCAGCTCCTCCATCGAGAGCTCCTCCGAAGCGATCTTCAGCGAAAGCAGGCCGCTCTTAATCGAAACTCCGATCGATACGTCTACTTTCTGGATCAGGCGCAGGCGGCGGAACCGTTCGGTCGTCTGCACCTCCCCGTATTTCATCAGTGCGTGTACACCCTCGCTCAGCACAAGGTACATCGCGTCGCCGCCACGTTCACAGCAGAATTCATCCTGATTCAGATCCGGTTCTGGAAAATAATGCGTCACTACATGGAAGGCTTCCGATTCCCGGAACTCGTCCCGATATCCACTTTGATATCCATTCTGATACCTGTTCTGGTATTTATCCCGAAGGCTCTCCAGTTGGTTTTCAGAAGCATCCGCCGGAAATGGAGCATCCGTCCGGGATTCTGTCAAAGCCTCCATCAGGGAGTAATCGCACGATCCGTAGACCGCCTTCGCCCGGCAGGTGAGAGTATCATCTTCTGCATCCAGTCCAAATACGAACCGCACTTCAGGCAGAAGATGCCGCTGAATCTCGTCCTCCTTTGGAGAGACTACGCTCAGATACCCGCGCAGTTCGGGAAGAACGGTATAATAGAAGGCTGGCAGCTGCAGCCGGCCGATCCGGAACGCAGCACTTCTGCCCTTGCTCTGCGTGATTAAAGGCTGCAGATGTCTGGCAAAATCCGCTTCCATCCGGTTCAGGTGCGTCTCATCAATGTAATAAAGCGCATTCATTCCAAAGATCAGCTCCGGCAGTTCCACGGAAGCATCCACTCCGGCAAACGCTCCACCGGCATCCCGGCAGGGAGTAATCTTCATGGTAACCGCAGGACGGCCTTCCCGGCAGGACAGGATCCATTTTTTCTTCAGCCCGCTGTCTTTTTCTTCATACTCCAGTCCGGTAAAGACTGCCAGATCATAAAAATCATCCATTCTTTTCCCGGAAAGCCTGATCTGTCCCCCAAGCTCATACTCCATCGGATCTCCGGGGCCAGGACTGGTATTTTTGCGCCGCTCAGACTCTCTTTCCTCATATACTGCTTCCCTGATAAAGAGGACATATTTCTGCGCCTGGGATGTAAAATTGCGAATATTATGATTCAGGACCGTCGAGGAGCCATAGAGTGCGTTTTTGCTCTCCCGAACCAGATTCGTAAATTCTGAGAGCTTTTTGATCACAAAGCTTTTACCGCCGCGCACACTGATGCGGAAATCGACCGCATAGTCCGACAGAACACGCTGTATGCGCGGGATCAGCTCCAGCGTATCCGGAGAAGCCTCCCGTTCTTCCATCCAGGCTGACGCGCGGGCGTCCTGAACCATCCGGATCAGGCCATCGCCCATCCGGTCTGTCGCATCTCCGATCTCATGCTTCTTCAGATATTCCGCGGTCAAAAGAACCAGCCCCGCCAGGTGGGAGCATTTTTTCCGATTCTGTAAAAAGGCAAAATAATACTTGTTCGTACACTCCGGACAGCCGCAGCTGCTTGAGATAATCTTATCTTCTGTGAACATCATCCGCACCTTAGCTGTCATGTACTTCGATAAGACTACATCACCCGTCGCCGTTCCTACCATCTGCCGCTGTGTAGAAATATAACCTGTTTCCACGGAATGCAGAACAAGTGTCCCCGTCTGGATCAGACGCCGGCCTTCACTGAACTCCTCTCTGGAGAAATCAACCGAATCCCTGATCTGATCCATCCGGAAATAAATACTGACTTCTTCTGAAGGTCTCTCATCTGGAGCTGAAAACAGGCGTTCTTCCTCGTCAGAGGCTTCTGCGGCAAACAGGGTGGCTGCTATATGGCGGCACCAGGACTGGGAATCCGGACAGCTGCAGTACAGAGACGCAAGGCGCCCACGGCTGATGCCGATCCGCACCTGCAGATTTCTTTTGTCATGTACCTGCGCTTCAAATCCTCTCTCATTTTTATGCAGGCTGCTCACGTTTCCCTGCTCATACAGTTCTCTCCCTGCCTGCAGTGCGGACGGGGAAAATCGGCTTTCCCACTCCATGTATCTGAAACCCTTCCTCGTTTTCTCAGTCATTCCATTTCTTATTCCCGCGAAGCAACAGCTGCTTAAGTACAGGTCGTTATTGACCATGTCAGCTCACATCCTATAAAGCCAGCGATCCCATCGGATCCCACGGCTTCAGCAGAATCGGTTCGGACTCGTATGCTTCCAGGATTTCCTTAGAAAGGTACTTTTTATTCACAACGACCTGGTACATGTACTCGTCAAACCAGCGGTCGCTCATCACCAGATAGCCTTCCTTTCCGCTCTCATCGCCCCAGCTGTTTTCCACCTGCCAGCGGTTCGGCTCTCCATTTTCGTCCAGATTTACCCCCTGGAAAACCATCGCGTGCGTCATCAGACTCTGTCCATAATCCAGTCTTTCTGCTTTTGACATCGCAAACGTGGTGCCGAAAAGCTGCTCCAGTCCGTAGGTGTCCAGATCCAGAATACCAGCCTCGCGCTCCATCCGCTGTCCCACATCACAGCCAAACCAGACAGGCTCGCCGTCCTCAAGCTGCGCGATGGCAGCTTTTTTCAATTCTCCGATCGGCAGGTTCACATAACGGACCGGTCTGCCCTCCTGCACATTGCCCAGATATTCCACGCCGAAGCTGCGGTAATAAGGCTTATCTGCCGTCGGCGCATTGATCAGACTGATATAATCCTTTAAATCCACCCCTATGTATTTCTCGTAAAACGCTTTTGGCGTCAGATTCTTCTCGCGATGGAACTTTTTCTCCTTGTCCCGATACTCCAGATCAAAGGTTTTGGGAGGCTTTCCCAATCCGATGCAGAGCATGTTATAAATGACTTCCATCATGGAAAATTTCATTTTGCGCAGCTCCTGCACAGAAACCCCTTTGCCGTATTCCCTTCTTAAAACGCAGGCGAATTCACGCAGTTTTTCCGTCAGGTACTCTCCCAGCTCACGGGTGTTCGAAGATACCTCACTCTCCGGCATGGCTGACTTCGGCACCAGTCCGTATTTATCAATAATTGCGCAGAGCATATCCCACTGCCCGCCGTCATTTTCCGGAGCTGACAGAAGGTGCGCGATCAGGCGGGAGTCTGTCGGCGTATCGAGCGTAGACAGAATGCTCTCCAGAAAATAATTCGCCTTCTCCAGCTTGTCGTAAAACAGTGTATAATTCTGCGACAGCTCAAAGGTCTCCATGCCGGTCTTCTTCATGACCTGCGCGCGCAGGACGTTCAGCGCGGCAAACATCCAGCAGCGTCCGCTTTTTTTCTGGTTGGTGATTTTCCCATGCTCCAGGCTGATGGAGAAATCATGCGTCACCTCGCGCCTGGTCTGAATATCCTTCGCCGCCGCATGGACGCCGTTCGCCGTCACCGCGTGCATCGCTACCTGATTTGCGCGGTCGGCGTCAAAAAGCTCCTCGAAATGCAGTAAATCTTCGCTGCTCACTGATTGATCCATTTGTTCATCCTCCTCAAAGGTCTTATCTATGTTAAATACAAGTATCTGTAAAAACAGGACAGTCGGGCATCCGATATGTGCTCAAAGCGTTAATCAGCACTTTCCAGAATCAGCACGCCCTTTGATTCCAAACGAATCTGCTCTCCCTTTTTCAGTACACAGTCATGCAGCAGATCCTTCCGGTCTGACGACAGAGTAATCTGCGCTTCTTCGCTGCCGTGGTTCAACACGTAAAGAATGCTCTTTCCATCCGCGAAGCGTTCGGTCGCCTCAATCGAGCTGCGTGATCCGGCACCGCCAGGGAATGAGACAGCTTCTCTTTCGAGAACCGGAGCAATGCCCTTTTCTTCCATCCGCTCACGCAGGAAAATATGATAAAACTCCTCCGGAAGCCGGGTCGCGACATAATAGGCTTTGCCCTCGCCGAAATGGTTGACCGTCAAAGCAGGAAATCCGGCGTAAAAATCGGTTTCATAGGTGGAAAGGACCTCGGCTCCTTCCGGATGAAGAATGTCACACAGCAGTCCGGCCGGATATTCGATTCCCTCGTAGGAGATCTGATTATGCTCTTCCGGCGGCAAGGCGTCGATTTCTTCTACCCAGATGCCGAGAATATCACGCAGACGTCCCGGATATCCCCCGGTGATGACGAGATCATGCTCGTCTACGATGCCGGAAAAGAAGGTGGTGACAAAGGTGCCGCCGCGCTTTACAAACGCGCGGATCTTTTCGTCATAGCCGGTCTTTGTCATATAAAATGCCGGCGCGATCAGCACCTCATAGCCGTCCAGATCATCCTCCTCACATACAAAATCTACGGCATAATTTTGTTCCGCAAGCGCGCGGTAATAGAGGAAAACCTCATCCGGATATTTAAAATTCGCATTGGGGCCTGCGGAGTATTCCAGCGCCCACCAGATCTCCCAGTCAAAGTAGACCGCCACTTTGGAATGGCATCTGCCGCCCAGCGTATGGCTGCCCAGCTCATTCAGCTCTGCTCCCAAAGCCGCGACTTCACGAAATACACGCGTATTTTCCGTCCCCACATGATCAATGACCGCTCCATGAAATTTTTCACACGCACCAATGCTTCTTCGCATCTGGAAAAACATCACCGTATCTGCTCCGTGGGCGACGGCCTGGTAGCTCCAGAGGCGCATCACGCCGGGACGCTTCAGAGAGCAGGCAGAAAGCCAGTTGGAAACACTCGGCGTCTGCTCCATTAGCGCAAAAGGCATTCCGCCCTTTAAGGAGCGCATCAGGTCATGAACCAGAGCCGTCCAGGACCAGGGGGATTTGTTTTCCGGGTAATTATCCCAGGAGACGAAATCCATGGATTTCGCCCATTTTTTGTAATCGATGGGCTTATAGGTGCCCATAAAATTCGTCGTGATTTTCGCGTCCGGCACATACTTACGGATTTCCGCAGCTTCCGTCTCGAAACACCTTTGGATACTTTCCGAATTAAAGCGCCGGTAGTCCAGAGAAATGCCCTGGAAATTTGTGCGCTCGCCCCAGAAATGCTCGCTGCGCAGATCCGGAAGTACAACTTCATCCCAATCGTAGAAGGTATGCCCCCAGAAGGAGGTATTCCAGACCCGGTTCAGTTCATCAAGCGTGCCGTACCGGTCCTTCAGCCAGACCCGGAAGGCCTTCTCGCAGTTTTCACAATAGCACTCGCCCATGTATTCGTTGGACACATGCCAGGCCACGATATTTTTCCGTTTTCCATACCTTTCAGCCAGCTTTCCCGCGAGCCGCACAGAGTATTTCTGATAAGTCGGGCTGTTCGGACAGGAATTGTGGCGGCTGCCGAATTTCCGCTTTGTCCCGTCATATTCTACCCTCAAAATATCCGGATAGCGTTTCGCCATCCATGCCGGATGCGCGGCCGTCGAAGTAGCCATGCAAACCTTCAGCTCATTTTTTTCGACCAGGTCCATGATTTTATCCAGCTTTTCAAAATCATAGACATTCTCAGATGGCTGCAGAGCTGCCCAGGAAAAAACATTCAATGTGACGATGTCAATCCCAGCCTTGTGAAACAGCCGCATGTCTTCCTCCCAGATTTCCTCCGGCCACTGCTCTGGATTGTAATCTCCTCCATAAGGAATTTTCTGAATTCGTTCATCTAAAATCATATCATTTTCCTCATCTTCGTTTTTATAGTGATTCAAAAGTGCTGCGTCCTTATACACTGTGCTCACCAGACCAGAAGCGTGTCTCCGTAATCAGCATCTGCGGGCGGATGTCCTCCGGCCGTGTCGGCACCTCATCTACAATCTGAAAGTCAAAGGCCAGGGCAACTGTAAAATGCTGCCTGTGAGCCGCCAGGTAACGGTCATAAAACCCTTTTCCATAGCCGCAGCGGTTGCGGTCCGGATCAAACCCGACTCCCGGCACGATCAGAAGCGCATCCTCCGCCTCAGCGTGGCATTGCTTTTGTCCCGCCAGAGGCTCCGGCACATGAAAATATCCGTCTGCCACATCCGCGAAGGAGTCTATGTAATAATAATACATATCATCCCCTTCCACACGCGGAACGGCGACCTTTTTTCCGAGGCGCCAGGCTTCTTCAATCAGCGGCTTCGTCGAAACCTCGCCTTTACAGTCCATGTAGGCCAGAACGGTCGCGGCAGCTGAAAATTCACTGAGTTTCATGACTGCCCGGCAGATCGTGCGGCTTTTTTCGAAAAGAACGCTCCCGGGCATTTCCCTTCGCTGCTTTCTAACCATTGAGCGTATCTCTGCTTTTTCCAATGTTCTTCCTCCCAAATCCCGCCAGGGCATAACCGGAATTTTGCCATTTTGCGCAAAATTCCGGTTATATGCTCTTTGATTACAACGGCTCTCCAATCTGTCACTGCATGAATGCAATATCAGACAGCGCATATGCAGTTTTTCAATGAGATTGGCACATCCTTCTTCGCACATCGGCATTTTCTTCCGATCAGTGCGTCCGTTTTGCGCCTTTTTTTCCATATTTTTCGCCCAGATTTTCCACAGTTCCATCCGGATTCACTACATCAATATTATCCAGCTGGCCGCGCAGATTTTGGCGCACAGCGTCAATGTATTCCCGGCGAAGCCTGGCCTGCTCCTCTCTTTCCGCTTCTGTCAGGCCCTCTGCCTTTGCCCGGCGGGCCAGTTCATTAATGCGCTGCAGCTTTTCCTGATTCATTCTTCTATATTCCTTTCCGACGGATTCCTGTTTCTGATGAATCCATATTCATATCAAAATCCAGCTCTCATCAAATGCATATTCTCATTAAAACCTGTTTCCATCAGATGCAGGTTCCCACTAAAGCCTGTTTCCATCCAAAGCAGGTTCCCACTAAAGCCTGTTTTCATTAAATGCATATTTTCACAAAAAACGCTGTCTTTTACCGCAGCAGTCCCATCTTCCGCAGCAGCCGGATGATTGAATTTCCCTTCGGCATTGCCGCGAGCTCCTCCTGCGTAATTCCGTGGAAGGATACAATCCCAATGCCATAGACAACGACTCCGGCAATCACCGCGATAAATGTAGATACCGTATTGCCGAGAACCTGATGAACAAGCGTATAGACCAGATAAGCCGCTGCGGCCATGATGATCGAGACGACCGCCGGTACTACAAAGGTGCGGTAGATTTCCTGCCGGTACGAAAGGAAGCGTGCGATCGACACTGCATTCAGGATGCTGATCATAATGGCAAACACAATATTTGCCCAGACAACTGCGTAGATATTCAGGCTGAAGGTCGTCAGCAGGATATACAGGACGGCCAGATGTACCACCAGCGCGATACAGCAGTGAATGAGCGGCTGCCGCATCTGTCCGAGACCCTGCAGGATGCCTGTGGAGAGCGTAGAGAGCGCGTAAAAAATAATCATCAGCGCGCCCGTCTGCATAATCCCGACGGAAAGCGGAGTCCCTGTCTCATTCGTAAAGAGCATAGTAATAATCGGCTCAGCAAGCGCAGCCATGCCAGCGGCACAGGGAATTGTCAGAAACATGGTAAAACGAATGGAGGTGCCGACCTTTTGGCGTGCTTCAGCCTTATCGTGTCTGGCCATGGCTGCCGTGAGGCTTGGGACAACCGACGGCGACAGGCTGGAGGCCAGTGCCAGCGGCACATTCATCAGCACACGGAACTGTCCGGAATAAATGCCCCAGATCGTCGTGGTCTGAGAGTCCGAATAGCCCTGTCCCTGCAGGACATTGGAAAAGACGCCCAGATCCAGAACATTGGTAATATTGTATACCACTGTACTTAAGATAACTGGAAGGATCGTGCGGATCAGTTCGCCATAGATCTGTGCGGAGGAGTCTTTTGCACCCGTATGATCCTGGCGCATTCTCTGTTTGATGGTCTTTGACTGGGAAAGATAAATTACCATCATCACCAGCAGTGCCACCGTAATGCTGGCCACCGTGCCGAAGGTCGCTCCGGCAGCGCCCCAGGCCGGTGCCAGGGAATCATTCCCCTGTTCGGCGGCGAGCTTCGTGCCATAGCTGAACATAATGTTGGCGCACACCAGACTGACGACGGCATTGACAATCTGCTCGATCACCTGAGAAAAGGCGGTCGGAACCATGTTGGAAAAGCCCTGGAAATACCCACGGAACGTGCCCAGGATCGCCGAAATAAAGATCGCCGGAGCCAGCACCCGCAGTCCGTAGACCGCCAGCTCCATGGACATCATATATTTCGTAATAAAGCCTGCGCACACATAGGTGACCAGCGCGATCGCCCCGCCCAAAAGCATGGAAAACCGCACCGCGCATAAAAACACACGGTGCGCATTGCGGTACTCTCCTTTATGGATTCTGTCCGATACCAGCCGGGAAACAGCCAGAGGCATGTTAAAGCAGGACACCATCAGCAGAATCGCGTAAATCTCATTTGCCGTGGAATAATATCCGTTTCCCTCGTTGCCAAGAATATTCTGCAGCGGGACACGGTAAAGCATCCCGATCACTTTTGCGATAATTGACGCTGCCGCAAGGATGGATCCCTGCACGAGGAAATTATTTCCACTTTTGTTCTTTTCGTTCACGACCAACCTCATCCTCTATTTTTCATCACGGCAGCCGCCGGCCAGAATATTGCATTCCGGCTGGCGGCT
Source organism: Lachnospiraceae bacterium (assembly GCA_021201095.1). Lineage (GTDB taxonomy): Bacteria > Bacillota > Clostridia > Lachnospirales > Lachnospiraceae > Choladousia. The sequence goes on along the minus strand of JAJQFO010000188.1, from coordinate 318 downwards.
GTCGGAAAAGGAAATCATTTTCCTTTTTTCCATTGGCTGTTGGAAATGTAGTTGTTTCCCTTCCTTCCCATCTCATCCGGAAAGATTTCAGGAAAGATTTGCCAGGTCTGTTCCTGTCATATCACCGATCGTGACAGAGCCCATTTCTGTATCCAGTACGATGCATACCCAGGTCTTGCCCTGATTCATCGTGATCTCCTCGCCGTCCAGATTATAATAATGCGTCACGCCAAAGTTGCTGTCCGCATAAGCATTATCCAGGTCAGCGTCGTCCTTTGACCAGGTGACCGGAATCGCCTTGCCATGAGTGATATACAC
>JAJQFO010000232.1 GCA_021201095.1 Lachnospiraceae bacterium | reverse complement strand
ATCTACCGTATTTTTCAATAGTTCACGAACCACTTCCGTGCCACTGATCTCAATCCCATTCTCTTTAAAATACTGATCCAGATAAGCCGGATACCTTCCCCGCACCTGCACATCCGCAAAAAAGGTATTAAAGTGATCCTCCTCCATTGCTTTCATCACATCGGAAGGATCCGGAGAAAGCGGATAAATCGGCATGCTCAGAATCATGCAGCCCACCTGAAATCCGGGGTTAATCTCATGCGCCCGTTTTACCGCAAGAGCGCTCGCCACCAGCTCATGGTGAATAGCCTGATAAAGCTCAGACTGGGAAAGCTGCTCTTTCGGCGTGTTGATCGCGCCGCTCATAAAGGGCGAATTCAACACGGAATTGATTTCATTGAAGGTGAGCCAGTACTTCACCTTGTCTTGATACCTTTGAAAGACCGTTGTAACATACTTCTCATAAAATCCAATCATTTTCGGATTTGTCCAGCCATTGTAGTGCTCTGCCAGATACAGCGGTGTCTCATAGTGGGACAGGGTGACAAGCGGTTCAATCCCGTACTTATGGCATTCATCAAACAGATCATCGTAAAACCGGAGTCCGGGCTCGTTCGGTTCCTCCTCATCCCCTTTCGGGAAGATTCTGCTCCATGCGATGGACGTGCGGAATACCTTAAAGCCCATCTCCGCCAGAAGCCGGATATCCTCTTTATACCGGTGATAAAAGTCAATCCCTACAAGCTTCAGATTATCCTCCGTGGGCTCTTTTGTCCTTGGACCCCTGATCCCCTGCGGCATGACATCCTGTATGGAAAGACCCTTCCCATCTTCCAGGTAAGCCCCTTCGCACTGATTCGCAGCCATAGCGCCGCCCCATAAAAAATCCTTTGGAAACATGTCCGTTTTCCCTCCTTCAGTCATGTTTTATCCTGTTTTTTCCAGCTTTTCCGGCGTCTGTTTTTATAATTTCTCTGCAGATCTGCACCTCTGCAGATGCGCATAGACCGCGCCAATCAGGTTCGCGTCATTGAAGAATCTGCACACATCCACTTCTGCAGCCGGCAAATCCCACGGATATGCCTCATTAATTTTTTTCAATTCCTCGCGAATCAGCTGGATCAGCAGCGGCTGTACACTGATTCCGCCGCCAATGACAATTTTTTCCGGGTCCAGAATAAACTGATAATTGTTAATCTGAATCGCCAGATGTCTCGCGAATTCGCGTATACCGGCTATTACCTTCTCGTCCCCGCCATCTGCCATGGAAAAAATCCACTCGCCGCTCAGGTTCTCGTCCGGGATTCCAGTGTACTTTGACACTATTTTTTTCAGCGACCGGATGCCGCTGTTTCCGGCAAACGTGTGATCCAGATGAAATTCCGCCTCCGCATCTGTGATCACGTAGCTGAATTCTCCGGCCATATTGTGGACACCCTTCAGCACCTTTCTGTCATGGATCACTGCGCCCCCAATCCCGGTTCCGCATACCATGACAATTCCATCGTTGCAGTTCTTTAAAGCCCCCTGCCAGACCTCCGCGAGCGCGGCACATTTTGCGTCATTTTCAACTGTGACCGGCACCTTGCAGTATTTTTCCAGCTGTTCTTTGATATTCAGATTTTTGACACTGGTCAGATTGCCGCCAGTATAAATAAACCCTTTTTCACTGTCAACAATGCCTGCCGTACTCAGTGCAATCCCATCGACAGTGCCTTCATAAATTCTGTATAGTTTCACCAGAGAAGCAACAAACTCTTCGACTGGTTCTGTTACGGTCGGCCTTTTGGACTTCTCCAGGATCTCACACGCATCCGAAATCAAAGCATATTTCGTGAAGGTTCCGCCGATATCAATTGCAAGATACTTCATGCTCCCGCCTGCCTCTCCTTAAATATTTTCTGCCTGTTATAGACAATGTTTCCCTCTTTGTTATCTTCCCGTTCAAATCTTTCATTTGCTTTCTTTGCCACGTAATAGGTGCCTCCCATAAACGTGAATTCGATATCATCCGCTCTGCCCGTCATAATATCGTCACAGACACTGATCACATTCTTCAACAGATCTTTCGAAGCCTGCATCACATGGTGCATCATAAAGGTTCTGTTGTAACGTCCTTCCAGCAACCGATCCACACGCAGAAGATTGCTGCGGTATTCTTCAACAGAAAGTGAGAATTCGTCAAACAAAAACACAGAATTGTTGCAGGCATCCCCCGTGATCAGCAGCCGTTCCTCCGGAATGAGCATGACCATGGTTCCTTTCGTATGGCCGGGCAGAGAATACACCTCAACCGTCAGCCCTCCAAGATCAAAAATCATGTTTTCTTTGAGGTCTTTAAAATAGTCTGACTCTCCGGAAATAAAACGATTATCATCATCAATCCAGGGTTCCATACCTCCAATATTTGCTATAATATAACCTTTTCGGACTTCCAAATTCGAATGTGCCAGATAAACATCTCTGTCCGCGGGATTCATGTACACATCCTGAAATTCAGGGGCTCCCATGGCATGATCCATATGTCCGTGCGTCAGCAGCACCATAACCGGTTTGTCTGTGAGAGTTTCTACCAGTGCCCGCAATCCCCTGACGCCGAGGCAAGTATCGATAAGCACTGCACGGTTTTCTCCCTCCACAAAATACATAATTTCACCGCTTCTGCTCCAGATTGCAGTGATAGCATTTGTCACTTTCTCTGCTCTGTAAAACTCCTTCATCTTTTTTCCTTTCCGAATCAGTTTTCCGATTCATCATCGTTCGCTTCCTCTACAATCCTTACCTCACCAACAATACCGGTTGGGGAAAGCGGGCGTTCCGCGGACATCGGCGCGAGATTGGCGCCCATCGCCTTCGCTTTGCGTTCTGCCAGTGTCGCTGTCTCTATGCGCAGGATGTTTTCTTCCCGCACCAGCTCCGCGGGAACTGCAAAGAAATATGGTTTTTGAATTTTCATGCCCAGACTCCGACCATTCAGAAATACCTCTGCCGTCTCATGCACCTCTTCCAGCTGAATCTGATACGATCTCCCCGGTGTCAGGCTGACCTGCGTTTCATACAGATAATACCCGGAGTAATCCGGAAACCACCCCTGCATTCCGGTGAACGGTGCATGGATTTCCATCTGCTCCTGTGTCTGCACCACCGCATTTTGCTTATAAAGTCCCATACCCGAAGTCTCAAGCTGCGCCAGATATTCTCTGGAAGATACCCGTCCGACAGTAAATGTACGGATTGTCTGCGATTTTCCCGTGTACGTTGCAGCTGTCCTGCTCCCGGAAATCATCCCCGATTCTTCCAGCCTCTCAAGCTCTGCCTTATCCTTCAAAAAGTAAATGACGCACAGTTCCAATGGTTGAATGGACACGGTTACGTTTGTGTAATTTTCCGGGGCATCCGTTTCGCTTTTGACATTCATTTCCACTTTTGTTTTCGAAAAATGGATTCGTTCCACACGGTTCTCCCAGGGATCATACTTCACCGGGATCCCGGAAGCCTTCAGCTTCAGTTCACCCGTATAGGTACTTCCGGAGCTTTCATTTAAAATCAGGAACTCATCATGCTCCGGCAGTTCATAGCGATAGGATGTAAGCATCCGGCAGGCCGGCTCTGCGGATATTTGGAAAGAGATGATCTGCTGTTCCCTGATATAGCTTCCGATCTCTTTTGCCGGAATCAGAGCGCACCTCTGAAGGACTTCTTTGAAACGCCCATTCTCCTCCGCTGTCCCGGCAATCACCCAGTCTGGTTTCCGGTCTGCAAAGAGGACCGGGTAACCGCATGCGGCAGCCTCCTGTATAAACCGTGCTGCTTTCTTCTCCACAAATGCGCAGCCGGACACAATCAATGCCTGATAGTCCACCCCATTGACAATCAGCTTTTTCCCATCAAATGACATCGGATATTCTCCATCGTCAGCAAAGATATCCGCCGGGAGAATATGAAAATCCACCTGTGCGCCGCTTAAGGATCGGCACACCGGAATATTACTGCCGCCGTCCCCTGCCCATACACTCTCAGCTGCATATAAAACCGCGGCATCGGGATGCGGCACTCCTCCGTCAATCAGATGGCAGACCCGGTTGGTATATGCCATCAGCTCTCCAAAGGCACGAAACGTCGGATTCTCCCCATGGGCATAGAAATGAGGCGGGCAGTCCGGATCCGGGAAGGGGGCCGGAGAAAACGCGTGAGGCACAAAGCGGTTGATACCTCGGGCCATAAAATGATCCATCAAATATTTTTGTTCCGCAGGAGGGGACTGCCATCCATACGCACCCAGATTTTCACACATGGTACGCCCTTTTTTCTTCGGATCAATCGCAGCGTGGGAGGCACCCATTTTTCCAAGGACATACTGGTAAAACCCGGCCTCATCCTCACAGGCCGGCTGCTCGTGCCGCATGCAGTCCTGCCCGCCGATCATCACCTGCCCGCCAATGTTGTCAATTCCGGCCATATGCTGTCCTGAGAGTCCTCGGAAGAAATGTCCCATGGAAGCGCCCAGACCCATGTGCATATCACAATCCTCCAGCATATGTCCGATATACTCCACGCCATGAGCCTCACACCATCTGCCAATCTGCCTGGAAAAACAGTCCTGCACAAACCTTGTCACCATGTCCATATAGGCATTGCGCACTCTTGCCTGACTTTCCTTATCTGCGGCATCCGCCCAAAGATAGGGTGTCAGCCTTTTCCATTCTACAGAGCCAAACGCTTCTGTAAATTTTTCGCCGGCTGCCCGCGACCATGGCAAATCCCGCCCCGGTTCGCCAACAGGGCCTGTCGGCTGGTAGCCATCCACGTTCCCCACCGGCGGTTCGTCGCTGAAAAACCCGGCGATTACATTGCCAAAGTATTTGCCATAGTGTTCATAATGAGGTTCATATACTGCATCAATCAGAAGCCGGCAGGACTCCTCATCCATAAAATTAATGTAATCATTTCTGCCTCTTCCGTTTCTGGTTATATAAACAACGTACAGCTTAAAATAACCTTCCGGCAGATCAAATGCGATTTTTCCATCCTGAATCTCCCCGGTCAGTTCTGAGGGCTCCCCCAGTTCTCCGCCGTCCAAAACCGGGCAGGCATAAATGCCAACCAGCTCATCGTCCTCAAAATCGTCCTCCGTTTTCGGCGATGCCGGAATCCATGGTGGAGGCGGCGCAGGCTGCATATAATGCTTTACTTCGAATTCCACCTGATGCACCGGTCCGGCCATCTCCAGCGTTCTGTAACACAGATATTTATGATGAAGCTCCTTCGGGGCCTTCTTCACCGCGCCGTTCGCGTATCCCGTCGGAAAATGGGAATCATCAAGGATCCACACCTTCATATTCAGCCGTTTGGCCTCCTCCAGGATGATATCCATATCCGTCCACCATTTTTCTCCGACGAAATCCGGGTGCGGCCGGCTCTCTACACAGACTGCTCCGATATTCGCATCATGGATCACCTGCATATACTCCCGCAGCGTTGCCTCGTCTTCTCCATGCTGCCAGAAAAACGGTAAAATATAATTGCCATTTTTACCAGTCAGCGTTTCCTCCAATCTGCTCATCGATTACCACCTCCTGCTATCATTAAAAAAACAGCTATTTGTTTCTACCGATACTTATTTACCGGATCCTGTAGTCTCAGGGAAACATATCCTGCATAAAGACTCGCTCTTGTATAGCATCATATCTATATTTGCTTTTATAATATATCCTTATTTTGCTCTTTTTGTATTTATTTTGTTTCAAAAAGCGATCAACTGTTCTAATTTAAATTGCTACATAAAATTATAATACAATGAAAGCCGCGCAACTGAAAATCGGAACATTCTGCGCAATTGTGGGCAAAACCCGGCGAGGGGCGCGGTGCCGTTCTCGATTTTCTGCGAAAATCGGAACATTGCCTGCGTCCATACTCGCTGCGCGAGTACGGACATATACTTTCATGATTGCTATAAGAAAATGATATGAAAATCTGCCCTGCGATGAAAAAACACATTTTGCGACAAAAAAAGGACAAAAATTGCAAAATAACGATATTTAAGATCAAAAATCTTTTGTATGATATACAGCAACCAAAGACAAATCTCAGAAGAGAAGAAGGAGGAAAAAAATGCTAAACTTTGCAACGAAACATGACGACCCGGAAGCAAGTCTCGGCTGGAATGAACGAATCGGATATGCCAGCGGCGGTTTTGCTTTCAATATGATCAACGGTATCATCGGGAGCTTTCTGACCATCTATTTCACCAATGTTGCTCTGCTGGACGCAGGCATCATTGCCACAATTATTGCTGTTTCCAAGCTCTTTGACGGCGTCAGCGACCTGGTTGTCGGCAATATCGTGGACCGGACAAATTCAAAAATGGGGAAAGGCAGGACCTGGCTGTTCCGGATGTGTATCCCCTTTGCCATCACAACAGTGCTTTTGTTCTTTGTCCCGCAGAATTTCCCGACCATGGTCAAATATGTGTACGTGTTCCTGATGTACAATATCGTTAACGCGGTCTGCCTGACATTTATGTTGGTGCCCTACTATTCTATGATCTCCCTGATCACCAAAAATGAGTACGAGCGAGGTTTTCTGGGTAATATCCAGCAGATGTTCCAGACCCTTGGCAATGTTGTCGTCAACTCGTTTTTCGTGATTATGCTGACAAAATTCAGCAGCAGCGCTGAAAACATTTATACACAGCAGGCCTTTACAGTCACCATGCTCATCTTCTGCGTGGTCATGGTCATCGCCTCCATGATCTGCGTCTTCTTCACAAAAGAACGTGTTCATGACACAGCGCCGAAGGAAAAAAAGGCCGAAAAGAAGGACGCAGTCAGTCCTCTTACCGCAGCGAAAGCTCTTCTGACAAACAAATACTGGGTAATTCTTACAATCGCCATGTTTGTCGTCTTCTTTGTCATCATCATGTACTCTGTCGGAGGTGTGTATTACTGCCAGTACGTATTCAACGATATGAGCCAGTACTCCTGGATGGCAAACACGATCTCCGTTGCTCAGTTCGCAACCATGTTTGTCACACCGTTCTTCATGAAGAAATTCGGTAAGACAACCGTCTACAAAGCCGGTATCGGCGTTATGGCCGTTGGTTTTCTCGGATTCGGACTCTTTGGTTCCAGTACTCCGATCATGATGTTCTGTAATGTCCTGAAAGGATGCGGACTCGGAATGGCAGGCGGAATGGCGTTGGGTCTTGTTGCCGACACCATCACATACGGCCGGTTAAAAACTGGCATCGACGCTGTCGGCATGGGTAATGCAGGCGTCTCAGCCGCTCAGAAAATCGGTCTCGGACTTGGCCAGGCGGTTTTCGGATGGGCATTATCCGGCTCAGGTTTCGACGCTTCTCTGGAAGTTCAGCCAGCCGCTGTTTCCACGACGATCAAATTTATCTACAACTGGATTCCATTTGTTATGTGTGCGGTTGTCTTCGTAGTATTCCTGCTGTTCTACCACATTGACAAGGATCTTCCAAAACTGCAGGAAGCAGCAGAGTAAATTGGATAGGGGCGCTTTCTCCCCTGTCCGCTCCCTGTCCGCTGTGCCAGACGCGGGCAGCAAGGCTGCTCATCGCCACTCGCGCCTGTGTACATAAAAAAACAGAATACATAAGAACGCAAGCCTTATAAAGAAGCAGAAAGATCGGATAGGGGAACGCCTTTCTCCCCTATCCGCCTGCGCGAGCCGGGTGCGGCTTTAGCCGCAAAACTCCTTGCCCGGCTCTGCGCATAAATCAGGCGGTCTCCTGGATATCGGGAAGCCGCCTGATTTGCTTCTTATCGTTATATAATTCTACTGCTGTTCGTGACTATGTCCATATCTATTCCTGAAATTCCGCAAGCTTACACAGTTTCCTGTCTATCCCTGAAATTCCGTGGGCTTATACAGTTCCCGGTACTGTTTGGGAGTCATCTGTTTCTTCTGCCTGAAAATCTTTCCAAAATAGCTCTGAGACGGAAAATTCACATATTCCGCAATTCCCCGACAGGCTTTCATCCGAATAGCGCAGCAAATTCGCTGCTTTCTCCACACGTACCTCATTAATAAAATCCTGAATACTGATTCCAGTCTCTTTTTTAAACAGGCGGGATAGATAGCTGTCGCTGATTCCCAGCGTCCCGGCGATATCCCCCAGATAAATTTTCTCCTTAAAGTGCCCGTAAATATAGTCCTTGCACTGTTCGGTATAGCTGGATGTATACGTCTTTTCTTTTTGCTCCTTCACCCGCTTTGCCAGCTCTTCCACCGCATGATTCCGATAAATCAGGATCTGCGTAATATCCTTACATGCTGTACATTTATTGATATAAAAACCGCTGAGCCTGTACGCAACAGAAGGCAGGACGCCCCCTTCAATCGCGGCTCGTGCACACAAGGTCGCCGCCACGATGGTCAGATTCCGCCAGTGTTCGATCTCGCTTTCTCCCAAGCGACCGACGCTCGCATCCATCTCCTTTGACAGCCGCGCGGCCTCCTCCGGCTCTCCTGCTCTCACCGCATCCAATATCCGGCGTTCCTCCTGATAGGTATGCCGGTAAATGTCCTCATTCTCAGAAACAATGTCATATAAAATCTGCTCCTGATGCTCCTTTTCACCGGTGACAGCGGGATAGTTCGCGTCAACCAGCTGCTGGTCCGTATATTCCTCTCCGGTAATCATCTTTGCAAGCACACCCGCAATCTGCAGAATCTCCATCAGTGTATGGTAATGCAGCCCTTTTTCCCATTCCTCAGCAATGCCATAAAAACGGTAAAAACGGTGCCGCTCCGCACGGGTCATGACCCTCGTACAAAGCGGTCCCATCATATAGTAAAGCCCGTCAGACGCCTGCTCTGTCTGCAGCGCAGGCTCTTCGGGACTTGTCGAAGCAGTTTCCGTTTTCGCCATCCCTTTCACGCAAATATAAAACATATGAAAATGATCTCTCAATATGAACGGAGCACACTGTAAATCGGAAGCGCCGGTCATTTTAAGTCGAAGCGCTTCATTATTATAAAGGGGATTATATTCCGGGCTTTCTTCATAGGAAATCAATTGCTTCCCGCAAAGGCAAAAAACGCCTGTATGAAAAACACCCGCCAGATGCCTGAACAAATATTCCTGATCATTCATTTCGTCCACCCGTCTCTTTCCGGCATATGTTTTACAATTACCTGCAGACATCATTTTTTGCAGGCACGGCTCTATTTTTATATTTTATATCGAGACAGGCGAAATGGCAAATCCTTTTGCGAAATGTTTTCATT
>JAJQFO010000061.1 GCA_021201095.1 Lachnospiraceae bacterium | reverse complement strand
AGATTATATACGGCTGTATGAAAAAATCTATTCTTGCGTAGAAAATGCATGCTCTGTATATGCTTCGGATCGGTTTCATAAGACGAGCATTCATGAAGTGAAAAAAAATATCCGTTACATAAATAAAACATTAACCTTACTGAAAGAAACGAGCGGAAATTTTTGGATTAAATTAGTTGCATCAACGGAAATTTTAAAAGCAAGAATTGTATATGATACGATTGCTAAATTTGATATTTATTCATATTACAATGTAACAGTTTTTGATGATGTTTCATCAGCTGAACATATAATCATTGAAAGGGCAAATAGCAAAGGGATAACCACTGTCACTATGGAACATGGAGCTTTTGGTGGATATAATCCAAAAGAGGCAACGCTAGACGAGTTAGGAATAGAATTTAGATTTTCTAACGCAAAATATTATCTTCTTTGGAATTTGGATGAGAAAGAAAAAGCTATAAATTCAGGACTAACTGAAGATAAATTAAAAATAGTTGGAATTCCTGCCTATATTGGAGTTGAACGAAATTCATTAAGAAATAAGCAGAATCTATTTGGAATAATATTAAATGGTGCCATGTATGAAACGCATAACATCCCACTAATTAAAATGGGGAATAAAATCGCAAAATATTTGGGATACAAATATATTGTACGATATCATCCAAATTACAAGGGAACAGAATATTTTGATCAGATTAATTATGATTATTATGCCGGTAATAGCGAAAAAAGTGAAAGTATTCTAGAGTATTCAAAAAGAGTAGATTTTTCAATTATTACATGTTCTGCTGTATTTAACGAGCTTATCTACTTGAATTCTACTGTATACAGATATGCGTATGATCCAAACGATAAATTTTCTGATGTAAAAGATAATAGCTTTGAAAGCTTTGAAGATTTTAAGGCTATGTATCCAGATGATCATGGAGATGCATTATTTAACAGGTTTTGCACTGTAAGAGATGTGGAAAAGGCATATAAAGATTTTTACCGAGGATTATTATGATTAGAAGAATGAAAAAGATCTGGCTGCAATACAAAAAGATGCCTCTGGAGGTAAAATCTGGATTTTGGTTTGTTATATGTAGCTTACTTCAAAAAGGCATTACATCTATAACTACTCCAATCTTTACCCGCCTCCTTAGCACTGAGGACTATGGTATATATAATTTGTATAATTCATGGTATTCGATTTTAAGAATTATCGTTACAATGAATTTGGCATCAGGCGTTTTTAATAATGCAATGATTAAGTATAAAAATTTGAGAGATAGATATGTTTCAGCCTTAGAGGGGTTATCTGTATTATTGGCAATTGTCTGGTTTGCTATTTATTATTTTACTCAGAATTTGTGGATTAATATTATTGGACTTCCGACTATAATAATGTTCTTTATGTTTTTGGAGTTTGCAATAACCCCAGCCAGAGAATTCTATACTGTTAGGATGAGGTTTGAATATAAATATAAAAGCGTTATTGCTATATCATTACTTGGAGGGCTCGCAACCCCGCTTATTAGTATTGGAGCTATTTTAGTGTCTCAAAATCGAGGTTATGCACGCATTTATTCAATAATCGCAGTCTCTGTTACTATATCTGCATTTATTTTTGCTCATAATCTGAGAAAAGGAAAATGTTTATATGATAAAGAAATGTGGTCATATTCCCTGAAATTTAATGTTGCTTTGGTGCCTCATTTTTTATCGTCTGTTCTGTTATCGTCATCTGACGTAATAATGATAAATTATTTTTGCACCACCTCTCAAGCTGGAATTTATGGCGTCGGTCGCGGTCTAGCATATATGTTCAATATGATTAAAAGCTCACTTATTCAGACACTTACACCTTGGATGTATAAAGAAATAGAGAAAAAAAGATCCGTGGGTCTGAAAAGAAACATAAATTTAATGTTGCTAGTATTTGGATTTTTTGTAATATGCTTATCATTAATTGCTCCGGAGGTAATTTGGATTTTTGCGGCAAGAGATTACCGAGAAGCCATGTATGTTGTACCTCCTCTTGCATGTAGTGTCTTTCTTCAATTTGCTGCGGATATATTTATCAACTTTCAGCTATATTTTGAAAAAACAAATTATATTTCAACCACTTCAATTGTGATATCCATAGTTAACATTATTTTAAATATAGCATTTCTTAAATTGTTTAATTACCAAGCTGCTGCATACACCACACTAGCTTCGTATTTGCTCTATTTTGTCATGCACTACAGGAAAATGAAGAAAATCGAACTTACGCACTTTGGAGAACGAGTGTTTAATTCTTGCATAATTTGGTTGACGCTTCTTGGTACCTTGGCTTTATCAATTGGGAGTATTCTCTTATATAGCCACATATTTTTTAGATATTTTATTATTGCCGTTATACTTGGAATCGCGTTTATTAAGAGAAACCAAATTATTGATTTGTTTAAGATGGGTAAATAGAAAACACATTAATCAAGGAGGAATAGAAAATTATGAAAATTATCGGAGTTATTCCCGCACGTTACAAGTCGTCCCGTTTTCCTGGCAAGCCTTTAGCAGACATCTGCGGTAAGCCTATGATTTGGTGGGTATACCAGCAATGCAAGAAGGTAGATGATTTTGATGCTGTGTATGTAGCTACGGATGACGATAAGATTTTTGAGACCTGCCAGTCACTTGGAGTTGAGGTTATTATGACTTCTGACTCACATAAGACGGGTACTGATCGTATAGGGGAGGTCGCTCGTAAAATTCCTGCAGACTTGATTGTTAATATTCAGGGCGATGAACCTCTGCTTGAACCATCTACAATTAAGGCGGCAATCACACCGTTCTATACGAATTCGGATTTGCAGATATCTAACCTGATGACAAAGATTAATGACCCGATTGATGTAGTGAATTTCACAGTGCCGAAGGTTATTACGAATAAGGATGGTATTGGCGTATACCTTACCAGAGCGACTGCTCCTTATCCGAAGGGAAACCTTGATTACGCTTACTATAAGCAGGTATGTGTTTATGGGTTTAAGCCGAAAGCGTTACAGTTTTATTGCGACTATGGAATGAAATATGGCAAGGCTAAAGTCGAAGCCGTAGAAGATATAGAGATTTTACGCTTTATCGAGAACGGTTACAAAGTTCAGTATATTGAAGTAGACTCTGAAACCGTTGCTGTGGACACACCAAATGATTTGGAGAAGGTCAGGTCGATTGTTGCTGCTAAAATCGAGGCTGGAGAGATAAGTAATAAATAGGGAGGAACAGTCAGCATGAAACACATACAGGCTTTGGACTGTACACTTCGGGATGGCGGCTATTGCAATGATTGTCATTTCGGATTTGAAAATGAAAAAAAGATAGTCAGCGGGCTGATAGAAGCCAATATTGATATTATTGAGTGCGGCTTCTTTGTGAACACTGTGGAGTATGATAAGAACCGGACAAGATTCACGTCTCTTAACCAGGTTGCGCAGATCATTCCGGAGAAAAGGGATGGAAAGATATTTGTTATGTTGGCTGATCACGGAAAGTTTGTACCGGAAGATCTTCCAGTTTACGATGGAAGCTCGATTGACGGAATCCGTGTCGCTTTCCATAAAAAAGACAGACTTGGTGGCTTGGAAGACTGTCGCATAGTGAAGGAAAAAGGCTACAAGGTATTCATTCAGGCAATGGTTTCTGTGAGTTATACGGATGAAGAATTCCTTGATTTGATTCGCCGTGTAAACCAGGTAGAGCCGTATGCATTCTATATTGTAGACAGCTTTGGCATGATGAAGCAAAAGGATTTAACCAGATTGTTCTATATGGTGGAGCATAACCTTAAGGACACAATAAAAATCGGATTTCATTCACATAATAATATGCAGCTTGCGTATTCAAACGCTCAGAGCCTTGTTCATATCCAGACAGACAGAGATCTGATTATTGATTCATCTGTGTACGGTATGGGCCGAGGAGCGGGCAATCTTAATACCGAGCTTTTTGTTGAATACCTAAATGAAAATGCTGATGGAAAATATGAACTTAAGCCTTTGCTGTCCATCATAGATGAAATATTAAATGGGTTTTATCAAAGAAATCCTTGGGGATACTCACTGTCAAATTATTTATCTGCAAAGTATAATGCTCATCCGAATTATGCTATTTATCTTGATGCAAAAAAAACGCTTACGGCAGAAAGCATGGATGAGATATTCTCCTTGATGGATGACGATAAGCGTGTAAGTTATGATAAGGATTACATCGAAGAACTGTATATCAAGTATATGGCTACAGGATGTGTGCAAGAAACGCATCTGAATGATTTAAAAGCCCAAATATCAGGAAAATCTGTCCTTATCATTGCTCCTGGGAGAAGCTCAGTGGATGAGAAGGATAAGATTATCGAATGCGCTAAAGACGATGCCGATGTGACCATAAGCATTAATTTTGATTATGCTGAGTTTGAGACCGACTACATTTTCCTTAGCAACCTGCGTCGTTTCAGAGAGTTAGATGTCGCCAATCGCAGTAAATGTATTGTTACTTCAAATATTCCTACGGTCGATGCCTACCTCCAAACAAAATATAAGGTGCTGCTTAATGACAATGAAGCTGTAAGAGACAATGCAGGTTTGATGCTTGTAAAGTATCTGATCATACTGGGCGCAAAAAAGGTTTATATTGCTGGCATTGATGGGTACTCTAAGGACCCTAATACGAATTTCGCTGATGAAAGGATGAACTTCTATACTCTGAAAGCTGTGTTCGAGGCAATGAATGCGGGCATGACTGAGGTTTTGAACGAGTATAAGAATGAAATAGCTATTGAATATATTACAACACCGAGGTTTGTGGTAATTGATTGAGGTAAAAGGATATGAAAGTATTGTCTTTTGGAGAAATATTATTAAGGCTTGCAGCACCCGGATACACGAAGCTGTTCCAAAAGGATAGCCTTGATGCTACGTTCTGCGGTGGCGAAGCGAATGTGGCAGTGTCTCTTGCTATATTTGGATTAGACTCAGCATTTCTTACAAAACTGCCGGATGGAGCTGTTGGTAAAGCAGCGGTCAGCTCCATGCGTTATTTTGGCGTGGACACAAGTAAGATTGTCTACGGTGATGGCCGGATGGGATTGTATTATCTTGAGAAGGGGGCATCGCAGCGCCCTTCAAAAGTAATATATGATCGGGCATATTCGGACATTGCTTTGGCACAGCGTTCCGACTTCGATTGGAATAGCATCTTTGAAGGCATAGAGTGGTTTCACTGGACTGGCATCAATCCAGCACTATCTGATAACGTGGCAGAGATTTGCTTGGATGCAGTGAAGACAGCCAGGGCGAAAGGTATCACGGTGTCTTGTGACTTGAATTACAGGAAAAACCTATGGAGTAGTGAAAAAGCAAAATCCGTAATGAAAGAGCTGATGCCTTATGTGGATGTTTGCATTGCCAATGAGGAGGATGCCGACAAAGTTCTGGGTATCAAGCCCGATAATAACGACGTCGAGACAGGGAAACTGAACAAAGCAGGATACGAATCCGTTGCAAAGGAAATATGCAGCAGATACGGTTGCAAGTATGTCGCTATTACTCTTCGAGAGAGCTATTCAGCCAGTGTGAACGGTTGGAGCGGAATGCTGTACAGTTCAGCAGAAGATAAGGCGTATTTTTCAAGAAAGTATGATATTCAGATTGTGGATCGTGTTGGTGGTGGTGACAGCTTTGGAGCAGGTCTTATATATGGGTTGATTACCGGAAAACAGTGCCAGGATGCTATCGATTTTGCTGTTGCAGCAAGCTGCCTAAAACACACTATTGAGGGTGACTATAACAGAACCACAGTGGCTGATGTTGAAAGTTTGCTTAATAACGGTGGAAGCGGAAGAGTACAACGATGAAGAGAATTCATCAATTAGTAAATAGTTTTTGGAGGGCAAAAAATGATGCTAATCAATAAAATCAAAAGCCAGCTTAGATATTTACGAAACCAATGTACCGGAAAATACCCTGAAAAAAAAATAAGCCGTGACAAAAAGGAAAAGGAAACGTATTACATTATTAGAAGGAATGGTGATAGTGGCTTTTTCTCTAACTATCTTTATGTTCTGGGTCATATTAATTATGCAAGAAGAAAAGGCTATTTTCCAGTGGTTGATATGAAAAACTATCCAACTGTTTATAATGAATGTGAACCTGTAAATGGAACAATGAATAGCTGGGAATATTATTTTTACCAACCTGAGAAAAGTAGCCTCGAAAAAGCGTATGTTGCTAATAATGTGATATTATCCAGTTGCTTATATCCAAGTGAATATACTGTACAGTACGTTGGAAAGAAGCAACTACTTACAGCGGACAAAATAGCTGAACTTAACAAAGTTATTGCTGAAAATATTTTGATTAGGCAGGAAATTGTTGAGAAGTTTGATTATCAATGGAAAGAAATGAATAAATCATTAGATGGGAAAAATTTAGGGGTTCATATTAGAGGAACAGATATGAATTATTGTAAAGGTCATCCACGCCCCAAAAAGGTTGAATGCTTTATAGACGAAATCAACAAAATAATGCAAATGAGTTATTATAAAAATATTTTTCTTTGTACAGATGAGCAAGCTATTACGGACAGATTTAATGAAGAGTATGGTTCGCATGTTTTCTTTTGTGATTCCTATAGAGCGGAGAAAGGTGATATAGTAGGGGTACATTTGGCCAAAGGGTGTCCTAGAGATCAACATAGATACAAGCTTGGGCTAGAAGTTTTACGTGATGCATATTATTTATCGAAGTGCGATTCCCTTATATGTGGAGATTCAAACGTGCCATTAGCAGCAATGTTGTTTAATAATAATCAGTACGAAAAAGTTATTAAACTATAGACTAAGAGCCCTCTTTTGGACGACCTGAATTCAGTGATTTTCCGAGGTTTGAAATACCGAGATATTCATAATACAAACAAATTTTCCCCAAGAGCCAAATTAGCATTATGACAAGCATTAGGTAATTGCAACTGCGTTTGAAAAATATGGAAAAGAAGAAATTTGAATATTTTCAAAAGGTGGTTGACAAGTGGTGAGTAGAATGAAGACAATCTTAACAGACAGACAGACAGACAGACAGACAGACAGACATGACTATATTATTGACTGTTGGAGAATTTTAGCCATTCTCATGGTTCTTTCGGTACATGTGAATGGATATCTGAATGCTGTACCGAATTTAATTCACAGGCTTCTTAGTATAGGCGCATATGGTGTAGCACTCTATTTTCTTATTAGCGGATTCCTGAGTTATCCTTCAGTAGAGAGTAGCAAATACATGAAAGAGTACGCTTTCAAAAAAGCAATACGTATACTGCCGATGTATTATTTATCACTGATTGCCACCTTTATTCTTGATGCGTTGTTTTTGGGAGATATTGAGTTGAGCTGGAAATGGATTTATCACGTCTTCTTCGTTAATATGTTTGTACCGAGTGCAGAGTGGGAATGGTGGAATTCAGTGAATTTCTTCTGGACAATGCCGTGCTTTGTAGCCTGGTACATACTTTCGCCAGTGTTTTTCAAATTTATAAAGAGTTCAAGAGGAGCGCTTATTGCTTCGGTAGTATCAGCAGCGGTTGTACCGTTTATAAAAAAATGGATGTATACATTCGCAAGTGAGAAATTTGTGAATTGGAATTTCCTCTGTTTGTTGTATGTATTCTTCTTTGGTGTGCTTGCTTGGCTTGTAATAAAAGAGAAGTGTTATGTCAGAGGATTTTTGTATGGCTGTATTATTGGAATGATTGGTTTGCTATGTGGAAATAGAAGCGGATTCTTCGTTTTCGGTTTGGTGTTTTATTTCGGTATCTTAATAACAAGCTGGCTAGGGCTTAAAATTAATAATGGTAAAGCACAGACAATAATTAAAGCTATTTCAGGGGTTACGTATTCTGTTTACCTATCTCACTATTTTGTATTAAAAGCTCTCAACGGAGTTTTTGCCATTTTCCCATGGCCGATTGCCTATATTTGCTTTATTGCTGTAGCTTTTGCATTTGGATATGTGCTGTATAGATTTGTAGAGACGCCCGTGGCGGATTTTCTTAAGAAAAAAGCACGTAATAATCCGAGGTACAGCAGATGACTAACACACCATCCAGAACAGAGAAACTGGAAGAATACAAATTGATCAGAGAAGAAATCAATAAGGAATGGGACTACATCAGCGCCAGCAGGAGCATCCTATTTGCTACTACTGCAGCAGTTCTGGCTTTTGCTTTCTCACAGAGTAATCCTATTGTTTTTCTGATTCCCTATGTGGTTATCATTCCACTTTCTGCAATCGAGAAGGATCACTTGACCGGGATCATCCGCAAAGGAGCATATTTGCTAGTGTTTTGTGAACCATATATTGACATCGAATGGGAGCGGCGGTTATTTCAGGAAGATATGGCTGATGCGAGTGCCAATAAGATAAAGAAACCTGTTGTAAGCCACTTCATGCTGTTAACGTTATGCTGCCTCGTACTTTCGGTGCTGTATCTGGATTTTTCAGACTTGAAAGAGAAGAGCCTGTGGGTAGATGCCGGATTAATCGCTGTCTTTACGGTGCTTACTGTGGTTATCGTTCTACGTAACCGGGTTGACTATTTGGAAGAGAAAATAGTTCAAAAGGAACGCTGGGAAGAGGTTAAGAAGAAAAAGAGCAAATGAACAAACAAGAAGACAG
This sequence comes from Lachnospiraceae bacterium, assembly GCA_021201095.1. GTDB lineage: Bacteria > Bacillota > Clostridia > Lachnospirales > Lachnospiraceae > Choladousia. The sequence continues at coordinate 34,877 of JAJQFO010000061.1, read as the reverse complement.
CCAAATACTAAAACTTATGAAAGCCCTAGATGCAGAAATAGAGATTGAAGCCCAGGGGATGTACGAGAGACTTCATGATGGCGAGGCTTCTTCGATTCTGTTCCCTACAATGATTCCAATCGAAACATTAGAGGAGACAGCTCGACCGAGAGAGTTAATAGGCAAAAAGGGTGTTTATGCTTTTGTTTTGAAAAATGATTGCTTGATTCCACGCAGGCAGATAAGGCAATGGATGGAAGTTAAAAGTGCGGGATTCAAACATGAAAACAAAGATATCGAGGGCGATTGCTTATATGTTGGAAGCTGCGTGAGTAAATCCCTATATGTAAGGCTTGCCGAGCATGTGGGTAACAAAGGGATTTCAGCACTCAGCTTGTCACATCCAAAGAGGGTGTTTTTGAAGCCGTATCTTATTTGTTATGCTTTTCCTATAGATAAAAGCATACCGAAGGAATATTACAAGTATTGCCTTCCACAGATAGAGAGAAAGCTTCATGATAAGCTGGAACCGGTGGCAGGAAGTTCGAGGACGTAAGAGGAGTGTGTTAATCACAGTAGGGAAAGGAGTTCCAGAAATGCAAGAAATGCAGCAATCAAATAATCCCATCAATACCCTTTTCTACTCAGGCAGTGATGTAACTTCATCACGGGTTCTCTATACGCCATCATCCTTCGCTCGTTCTTCCCTGCTCTGGCTTCAAGAAGCCGGCCATCTCACCGCCTTAAGGCCGCACGTGAGCGGAAGGGATCACCTGTCATCGTACCTGTTCTTTATGGTATTGGACGGAGCTGGATGGTTGGAGTATAACGGCGTTCACTATGAACTGTGTGAAGGAGATATGTGCTTTATCGACTGCCGGAAAGGTTATTCACAGTCATCATCGGAAGACCTGTGGATCATCTCATGGTGTCATATGAACGGACCTTCAATGCCTGCCATCTACAATAAATACTGTGAGCGGGGCGGCAGACCAGTCTTTCATCCGGAAGAAAGCAGTGTGTTCATCTCGCTCTTGAATAGCTTATACACCACAGCCTCATCAGAATCCTACATCCGCGATGTGGAAATAAACTCATTGCTGAACGAACTGGTCGGTTTGCTGTTTGCTGAGACTGTGTATGAGGAGAATGAGGACAGACCAGCTGTGAATGTGGGTAGTGTAGACCGGATAGACGTAGGAGAAATAAAGTCCTACATCGACACACACTATCAAGACCCATTATCCCTGGAACTCCTCGCCGACCACTTCCATTTCAATAAAAACTATGTATCGAGATGCTTCAAAGAGGCTTATGGTATGTCCGTGGGAAGCTACATAGGGCTTGTAAGAGTGGGAGGGCGAAGGAGAGGCTTAGGTTCACATCTCTCTCCATCGAGCAGATAGGGCGTGAGTGTGGTTATGAAGATAGCAATTACTTTTCGAGAGTATTTAAGAAGGTGGAAGGGATGAACCCTTCAGAGTTTAGAAGGAACTGGAGGAGTAAAGGGAACGAGAGTGTGGAGGACATAGAAGAGAAGTAAAGACGCGGCGTAGGTAGAAAGCTGGTGTTCCGCGAGTTGGTGATTAAGATAACATTTGGCCTGTGTGGTGAATTGGTTACATGCTGGGCGCGGCGGCTGGATGAACACAGGCTTGCGTGGTTGGCAAAGTAAAATAGAGGAGGGAGAAGTCATGCTGAAGAATATCAGTAAGCGGTTGACTGGAGATATGTTGAAAATCCTGTGTGATATGGGGCATGGGGATGAGATTGTGATTGCGGATGCAAATTTCCCGGCGGAGACGATGGGTCAGAGAGTCATCCGGTGTCCGGGGATGGATGGGAGCCAGTTCCTGGAAGCAATTTTACCGCTGTTCCCGCTTGATACTTATACTGAAAAGCCGGCTGTAGTCATGGAGCTGACGGATGGTGACAAGGCAAAAGGGATGAAGGAGCCGGTCATCTGGGATGCTTATGCGAAGCTGCTGAGAGTTGCAGGAGAGAATGCAGATTTCGAGCGGATGGAGCGTTTCGCGTTTTATGAGCGGGCGAAGAAAGCCTATGTGGTCATTCAGACCGGCGAGGAGCGGCAGTATGGGAATCTGCTGCTGGTCAAGGGTGTGGTCTGAAGAAAGATGTGTTTGAAAAACAGCGAGGTTTAAAGCAGGGAGTTTTGAATCTCTGTATGAATTGTAATGCTGTGATGGAGGAATTGGAATAAGCTACGAAAGAGGAAAAATAGGGGAAAATGAATCAGTATACAACGCTTTTTGAGCAGCAGTCCTACCGGGATGCTCTCGACTTTTACATGGAAACGTTGGCGAATGAAAAACTGCCAGTGTGGGATTATGTGATCTTGACGGCGAGCAATGACGACCAGGCGAAGTCTTATGAGATGCAGATTGAACATCGGCTTGGAAAGGGGCAGATATCTTCAAGGACGCACTATGTGGTAATCCCGGACTTGGGCGGCCAGAGGGTTGGCAGTGGTGGTGCAACCTTTTCTGCAATCCGGTATGTGAAGCATCATGCAGGAGAGTTAAACGGAAAGCGCATTCTTGTCATCCATTCCGGTGGAGACAGCAAACGTGTGCCGCAGTATTCAGCCTGTGGGAAGCTGTTCTCGCCGGTTCCAAGGCTTCTGCCGGGTGGGCGACGCTCGACATTGTTTGACGAGTTTTTAATCGGCATGAGTACAGTGGCAAGTCGTATTTCCGAGGGAATGCTGGTCTGCTCCGGAGATGTGCTGCTTCTTTTCAACGCCCTGCAGATTGATTTTTACGGAGCAGGAGCAGCGGCTCTTTCCATAAAGGAGAAAGTCGAGACCGGGAAGAACCATGGGGCATATCTGAAGGATGGGGACGGGAACGTTGGTCGTTTCCTGCACAAGCAGACCGTGGAAATGCTCGGAAGCTGCGGCGCGGTGGATGGACGCGGCATGGTGGATATCGACACAGGCGCAGTCATCCTGCGGCCGGATGTTTTAGATGATCTGTACGGGCTGATCGATACGGAAGAGAAGTATCATCAGTTCGTGAACCCGGATGCCTGCCTGTCGTTTTATGCAGATTTCCTTTACCCTCTGGCATCTGATTCTACGTTGGAGCAGTTCTATGAAGAGAAACCGGAAGGCAGCTTTACAGACGAGCTGCATGACTGCCGGACAGCTCTCTGGAACGTGCTGTCACCGTACTCCATGAAGCTGATTCGCCTTTCCCCGGCATCTTTCATCCATTTTGGGACGACAAGAGAACTGTTGCACCTGATGACGGACGGTATGGACGAGTATCGGTTCCTGGACTGGTCAGGCACAATTAATTCAAACCTGGCGCCGCAGAAGTATGCGGTCAGCAACAGCTACATCAGCAGAAGGGCGAAGGTAGGAAAGGGCAGTTATATTGAGGACAGCCGTATTCACCGGGGAAGTACTATCGGAAAGGCTTGTGTTATTTCGGGAGTAACTCTGAACGGAGAAACGGTGCCGGACGGTGCGGTACTCCACGCGCTGAAGCTGAAGAACGGAAAATTTGTCTGCCGGATGTATGGCGTAGAGGATAACCCGAAGGAAAGTAAGCTGTTCGGTAATGAAATCGGTGAGGTGCTGTGGACGGCGAAGCTGTATCCGGTGTGCGATACTATAGAAGAGGCAGTGAAGGAAACCCTGGAGCTGGCCGGTGGGAAGGAATCTGAGAGAGAACTCCTCAGCCTCAAAGATAGTTTCAATCAGGCAGATGTTACGGCTATCCTTCCGTGGCAGGAGAATCTGTACGAGCAGGTGGTGGCCGAGGCCATTCTTGAGAATATAGAGAATGGTGTGCCTGCAGAGAAGGTAAAGGCTCAGTACCCGGATATCGACCGCCACACGGTGGAATATCTCCTGGATCGGGCGAAGAAGCAGGACATCAGTAAGCTGGATGAATTCAGCCGGTTGATCCGCATATACAATTACCTCTGGAAGATAACAGACGAGAATAAGTACAGTGACATGTGCTTTGGCACAATCTGCGATGCAACACTGGCGGCAGCGATGGAGAGCGTACAGTTTACCGAATATCATCTGGAACGGGACGTGATTGTGAGTCTTCCGGTTCGTGTGAATTGGGGCGGCGGCTGGAGCGACACACCTCCATATTGCATGGAAAACGGCGGGACGGTGTTGAATGCAGCCATTTCTTTGAATGGTCGCTTGCCGATTGAAGCGACAGTGAAACATCTGGATATGCCGGTGATCACATTGGCAAGCACAGACATTGGGAGCTATAAAGAGTTTGATAAATTAGAAGAACTGCAGGATTGTCGGAACCCATCCGACCCGTTTGCGCTACACAAAGCTGCGCTGATCGCCTGCGGGGTGATACCTGCAGAGGGAACGAATGAAGTTCCTTCTGTGGTAGACCTTTGTGACCGTCTTGGCGGCGGAATGTACATGAACACAAGGGTGATTGACATTCCAAAAGGCAGCGGTCTCGGCACCAGTTCCATACTTGCCGGGGCATGTGTGAAAGCTCTGTTGCAGGCAATGGGGCAGGAGCCGACGGATGAGGAAGTGTTCGAGCGGGTACTGTGTATGGAGCAGCTCATGTCCACAGGCGGCGGCTGGCAGGATCAGGTCGGCGGAATTGTACCAGGCATCAAGATGGTCACCACAAGGCCGGGGTTATCCCAGAAGATTACCTGCACACCGCTTGCCATCAGCGAGGAAACCGTAGCCGAGCTGAATGATAGATTTGCACTTATCTACACAGGGCAGAGACGCCTGGCGCGGAACCTCCTCCGGGATGTGGTCGGGAAGTATATCTGCAATGACGAGACATCCCTAAAAGCCCACGACGCGATCCAGCGGCTGGCTGTTCTGATGCGTTTTGAATTGGAAAAGGGGAATGTGGATGGTTTTGCAGGACTTCTGACACAGCATTGGCAGGAGAGCCAGCACATCGATGCAGGCAGCACGAACACCTGCATCGACCAGATTTTCGCAGTCATCCACGACCTGATAGACGGCAAAATGATTTGTGGTGCCGGTGGCGGCGGATTCCTGCAGGTGGTTCTCAAAAAAGGGATTACAAAAGAAGATTTGAGGGCGCGGCTGAACGAAGTATTTCAGGACAGCGGAGTCGATGTTTGGGAATGTTGTTTTTTATTTGATAGATAGCGGTGAATATAAGGGAAAAGGGTGTCATTGAAGATGGAAGCATGAAAAAAGGAGTATTGGTAGCTTATATTCCGGAGTTTGATCTTGAAGGGGATGTTGATGATTTTTCAAATCGGAACAGTTTCGGCAGTTGATACAACAATGGGAGTTTTTTGCTCGTCAGGTTGCAAGAAACAAGGCTCAACTACCGGAATTGTTTGGTTGACATGGTGCATTACCAATAGATGAAACATATTTATGGGAAGGAGAGATGTTCCTTATATCAAATGGACATCAGATAAAAATATGCCGAGAATAAAATTCGAAGAAGTGAAGTACATTCGTTATCAGAGGATAGCGTTGTTGGATGTAGATGCAAATAATGCTGGAGTAAATCTGAAACAGTTATATCTTTACATTGGAAGACATAAAAATTATGGAAGAAATGAAATGGGAAACGCTTATATGGCAATTCGAGAAGAAGCGAATAGGAAATATTCCAGGAGGTATAATCGTTTCTCTAAACGAGAGGTTTCATCACTGATTAGAATTTTCAACAATCCTTCCATATCAAAAAGTAATAGATTTTATTATGTTAAAATTCCATATAGGCAGGCATATTTGTTTCGGATTATTTTTCAACTTGTTGAAGAGATGAAGGGGCAATATGATTTACCTGTGGATCTAAAAGAACAAGTCGGAAAAATCAAAAGAGACGTATTTTATAGAGAACAGAGCCAGCAGTATGAGATTTGGTATAAAGAAAATGAGGAGAATCAGTCCGCGTTAAATCGATATTTATTTGATGATTTGTTTTCCGCAGGATGTCCGTTGAGCAGCAAATTTTAACATAAATATTATCTGTATCTGCCATAAGTATATGCAAAGCAGAATGGTACAAGTTGTAAAATGGGAGGTATCTATGGAAGGTGAATTTAGAAATTTTGAGCGTTTAAGGTATAGACTTTCCGTTGATATGGAAAATATAACATCGAATAATAAGAAAACTGAGGAAAGACAAAAGAATCAGATTTCAAACACTATATTTGCAACTATTTTTTCGGCTTTAATCAATAATGTTGCATTTGCTGATTTATCTATGGTGTCCTCCGCAACTTCAGCAACTACATCAAACGTATCTGGAACATTAAACCAGATCGAAAATATCCTGATTCAAGCGTTGGCTTTTTGCTTCGTTTTTATTCTTGCGTATTTGCTTTACGATCATATATCTCCATTTGTTCCTAAACTTATTGGAGAATTGAAAGTGAAAAGTACGGACAAAAGTGATGCAAACATGAAAAAAATCAAGAAAGATTTTGATAATATCGCATGTGATTGTATTCTTGTTGCACAGGAATATCGACAATCATATGAAGCTACTATATTGAGTCAGTTTCATTCTGAAACATATAAGCAAACAATGTTGCAGTTTTATTATTTTGAAGTACTACATTATATAGCCAAGGCCTCTCAGAAAATAAAGATACTTATGAATAATAAAGATCAATGTATAAGAACAGAAAACGTTGCTGATGGCGTTGATTTGTTTCGGGTCAAGAATACATATGAGTTAATAAAAGATACAGAGAAAGAATTTTTGAATAAAAATATTGATTTGATTTGTAAAGATAATGAACAAGAAAAAGATATTCGCTACCAGTTGTTGCAAGTTAATAATATTAGCAGAGAAATTGAAGAATCTTTGAATAAATATGAATGAATTAAAAAATCGGAACAAAAGGATGTGCATTTGTTGAATCTACTAAACACATGAAATTAGCTCTTTCAGATCAGATTGTTGCTAAAGAAAAAGGAAATGCGAATAGTGTCAAGGACAAGGAATTATATGTTTCATTGATGAAAGTACCTGATTAAGATAAATCATGTTCCGCATTATTATTTGCTAAATAGGAGATAAATAATGGCAGATACGGATAATATTACAGAGGAAAAAATTTCGATAAAAGCACTTCTGAGCGGCGCGACAGTTTTGTTTGCAATGGGAGGTATTGGATCTGTTGTTACTATATATGGAGAGATTTCATGGATTCCTCGTTTCGCTGGTGTGCTTACTCTATGTTTAGTTGTTCTATCTATCGCTTTTTGTAACCGTGGCAGTGTTTACGCTCAAATACAGAATTATTCAAAAGCTTTTTTTGATTATAGCAGAGCTGAAACATTAGACCCATCTTACGCAAGTACATATTTTAACAGAGCAAATTTATACAAAAAAACTGGTAACCATGAGGAAGCACTGAAAGATTATAGCAAAACGGTAGAAATAGATCCTTTATATGCAGATGTGTATATTAATCGAGGTGGCTTGTATCTCTATTTGAAGAGGTATACAGAAGCATTAGAGGATTCTGAAAAAGCAGTAAAATTGAGTTCGCGTAATCCTATTGCATACAATAACAGGGGAGCTGCTTATAGTGCGCTTAAAAAGTATGAGCAAGCTTTGGCAGATTTTAATAAAGCGGTAAATTTGGATCCATCTTATTTATTGGCATATAAAAACAGAGGTTCTTTGTATATGTACTTAGGAAAGGATAAAGCGTCATTAGAAGACTATAGAATGGTGTTGAAGCTTAGTCCGGAGGATGTTCAGGCGAAAGAGTATGTTGCGCAATTGGAAAAGAAAATGAGCGAATAACCATAAGCGAACTGCGTGGACAAATTAAGGGCGAGATTTGATGGCTGGCGATTTATCAGCACAGAAATCTCAGCAGTCGTAGACCTGCGCATGTTTGATGGGGCAGACTATACGAATTTCACGGAACACTAATCAGCCGTGTTACAACATACGCTGCTGATGTAAAAGCCTTGCAGGAGCGTGACCTGCCTTTTGGGAATATCCACATTACAACAAATGTGGAGAAATTATCAGGGAAAGAGCATTATATTATGGAACTAAGCGAAGCGATTGAAAAGAAAAAACTGGTAGTTGTTGCGGGTGCTGGCATTTCAAAGGATACTCCGGCAAATCTTCCAAGTTGGTGGGACTATAATCAACTATTAATAGAGATGATAGGGAAATTGGGGGCTGAGGAAATAGGGGAAAGTGAAAATCTGCTGGATGTGGAAAAAGCTGTAAGGACAATACCGGTAACAAGTATATCAGAATTTTTTGTTAATCGCATAGCCGGAAAAAGTTATTTTCCTTTGCTCTCTTTGCTTGATGGTGTTCAGCCAAACATTCATCATAATATGTTGGCGGACTTGGCAGAGAAAGGGATACTTAAGGCTATCATTACAACAAATTTTGACACTTTGATTGAAAAGGCATTTATCAATAAGGGAATTCTGGCGCACTCATTTACGATGTCAAGCGAGTTTACTGTTGATTCGCTGCAAGATGATTTTCCGATTTTTAAAATACATGGTAGTGCAGACAATCCACTGTATGCCATAGATACCGTTAGCCAAAAAATGCAGGGCCTTTCTGAAGAAAAAAGGTATATTTTAAAAACGCTTTTTGCAGAAAACCATATTTTATTCATGGGCTTTTCTGGAGAAGACTATTTGTTTGGCTCAGACTACATACCGATACAATCTAATAAAAAGAATGGATATGGTATTACATGGATTGCTCATCCGGGCAGTACTTTTAATGATATTACAATTGGCTTGATAAAAGAGCTAAACATTAAAGTTATTCAAAAAAAACTGCCGGAGTTTTATACATCTATGGGATGGGAAATGCGTGAGGAAACGTTCTCTGGTTTGAAAATTGAAAATAATTTTCGTGAGAATGCTGAAAATAAGATCAGAGAGTTACTTGAGAGTAAAGCAATTGGTAAAAAAGCATGCCTTGGTATGTGTATAGAATTATGCGAAATAATGGGGGATTCGCAGAAATCTGAAAGCATTGTCAGCCGTATAAAACCTTTTCTAAAAAAGTGGAAAAATGAAAATCCTTTATACATGTTTCAGTCCCTTTCCCTCTATTCTGAACTTGCACTTTTTGCCCAGCTACGAGACAGAAAAGAAGATGCTCTTGAATATTGCGAAGAGCAACTGACCTTTTTGGATTCATATGAAACTTTTTTAAAGCAAAGCGGAAAAAGAGGGGATGAACTAGATCCTGCTTTTAGAGAGAGGGCTGTTAACAGATCAACAATTCTAAACAGAAAAGGTTCAATAATTGTTACATATGAGGATCGGATTGACGAGGCATATGAATACTATTCCAGATCATTTTATTGCGCTTATCTTGGAAGACATTATATGAACATGGCGGTTACTCTTTCAAATATGGCATCTATAAAATTTAGGAAAAAGGAGTTTGACCCAATAAAGCCGTTACATTATCTTGCAATGACGGAATGTGCCAGACGTATTGGTGAACATGGAGGATGCGCAGAGGAACTGTATTCGATTAATTTTGCACTTGTTCGTATGTATTTTTTCCTGGGGCAGAAGAAGCTGATGGAAGACTCAATAAAGAAAATGAAACAATTAATACCGCTATGTCTGAACAAAAAAAAATATGAGTTGATGCTGAAAGAACTAGAAGATGATGTGAAGGCATGTCGGGAGGAAGAACCGCTTCCTAATGGCCATATGAACTTTGTTTTGCCATATGATGTGCCAAATTTATGGGATCCTTATGGACAACGTGCTATATTATCGTGTAAGGAAGGCAGAAAAGCAAAGGAAATGTATGACTTGGGGGAGTGCACGCATAGCTTACAATATTTATTGGATATTGGTGGAAAATTGTCTGCAGATGGACAATTTGAGAAAGCTGAAATGTTTTTTGACTGTGCAGCAGGGATGTTTTCTGAGAGAGCAAATAAATGTGAGGATATGGCTCAATATATGCGAGCACTTTATGATGCGAGGATTTGTTACGGGAATTGTCTGATTTTACAATTTAAATCAGGACGTTTTGATTACCTTGCTGGCACATTAGGAAGCCTTTCCAAACTTAATTATGTATTGTCCGAAAACAAGGAGCAGCTTGAACTGGCTATATATCAAGCTGAATTAGCATTGTGTATGTGTGAAGACCCAACAGAGTGCTGGCAGGCTATTATGGCGGCTGAAGTGGCTACTCGTTTGAATTTTAGACTGGGTAATACAATTGCTGCCCAAATATACGGTGAAAAATATTTAAAGATGGTGAAAAAAGCACCTTGGGGGGCAGAGGATGCTAATGTAGAACAAATAACACAGATATTAAAACAAATTTCGAATCAGGAGCATTTCATGAAGGGAAAGGATGGCATAATTGTAGAGAGATGATGAATTTTAAGATCGGCGAATCAGGAAATTGAGGATAATCGGTTTTTGTATGATAAATAGGAGTTGTTAATAGATAGAGCCTTTGATGGCTCTATTATAATGGGTAAGTATCAAACGACAAAGCAAAGATGGATGATTGTTTTTTGTGATTCCGGCTTTTTCTATAACTGGGAGAATCATGGAGAACATTATCATTTTAATTTATTTTACGAGGGTACATATTTATGAAAAAACATAACGATGATAATAGCAAGAATATGAATGATGTCGGTTTTCTGACAATGTGGGAGCAGGAATGGATTCGAACTCACAGTAGTGAATCAGAAGAGGAGATGTTTTTCCGAGATTGTTATAAAAAGACATATATTGATGTGTGTAGAAAAGCGCGTGAAAACAAGGAGAAAAATTTTCGGTACAAATGGATTTTCCTGTTGGTTCTGATAGCAATTCCTGTGTTGAGTTCCATCATTAAAATTGTAGCGGCTGCATGTGAGGGGAAGCTTTCTGAGGTAATTCTGCAGACGAACTGGGCTGGCTATCTGACCGGTGCGGCGGTGCTGCTGATGGCGATATTGGCAGCTTCTCTTGTGGCGAAATGGCTGGACATTAAGCAATACCAGCAGACCTGGGTCAGACACCAGGAACATAAGCATAAAATGGAGATGGAAATGTTGCAGTATCTGCTGAAGACTGGTGATTTTGCGGGTTCTGGCGATGCAAACAGGATATTTATGGAAAAGGCTCTTAAAATCGAAGATGAAAATATAGCAAAATTCGTGAAGAACATGGAGGACCGGGAGAAAACATTGACTGATATTTTTGAGCTTGCGAAAAAATCGGATGGTGATTCCTGATTCGAATAATCTTGAGGATTGCTCACAAGAACATTCGTTCGAAATAAATTTACAAAATGTACAGAGAATAGATTTATGTTTTTATAGGATAGAATTTGTGCAATTTGCACAATACTAGCTTAAAGAACCAGCGATATTTCTACGCTGTGATCAAAAATAGTTGTTGTTAAAAAAGGTTGATCGTGATAGAATGCGTTGTCTTTTTAGACGCATGAATTTTATACAAAAATGAATGAAAACACATACATTTTTGTATATGTTAATTTATCGTCTGATAAGATTGTCGCTGGCCCTACCTGATAATTCGCCGGCACACGCATTATGAGTGCATGGTTTGTGTGATCTGGTATGACCAGGGGGATGCGAAGATGGAAAAACAGGAATGGAAAACAAAGCAGGAGTTTTCGAGTGCAGTCTGGAAGAGAATAAGGAAGAAACTGGACGAGCAGCATATTAATCAGGCTAAACTGCGTAGGATGTGTGAGGAGCGTGGGTACAAAATCAGCCAGCCGGAGCTTTCCAGACTTTATACGGAGAAAACACCGATATCTTTGTATCAGATCACTGCTTTTTCGGAAGTTTTGGGCTGCCCGGTAGATTATTTTGTGAATGAGAGTGCGCAGTACCACAGATTTCGCCTTTCTGGTACTTCGTTTATTACAGAACCGGGAGATCCTGCATTTGAGGGGTATCTTGGGAATTCTTACTTCACGTACTTTCACAGTACTTCGCCATTTGAAAACAAAATCTTGGAAGGGAAGCTTATGTTTTCAGCTTCTTCTGATGAGGAAATATGTGAAGTGTTGTTCCGGCTGGATACGGGTGAAAAGAACAGGAATGGGTTGCCGAGAGTAAAGACTTATGAAGGACAGATGGTGATCTCTACGAAGCTTTCTACTGCGTTCTGCCTTCTTTCGAATGAACAGATTGGAGAGGTATCCATGGTGGAATTCAGACACCGAAGCTTCCTTATAAAGCAGGCGGAATGTCGTCTGGGACTCGTTCTGACTGTATCAGCCGGAGAAAAGAAGCATCCGGTTGCCAATCGTATTTTCCTTTCAAGACAGAAACTGGGGAAAGAGAAGCTGGAGCAGATTATTCCCTATCTGCGTTTGAATTCCGATGAGATACTGGTTCGCCGAAGTGAGATGGACAGCCTTTTATCACAGGAAGACAGGGATGGGGACAGGCTTAACAGGATTTTAAGATATGCACCAGTGGAAGAGTATTACACGATTGATGAAAGTACGATACGGAAAGGTGATAAGAGGATGAGCAGATCGGAACGGGCAAAACTGATGTCGTTCTTTCTGGATCTTTCTACGGCGGAGTTTCAGACCTCGCTTAGGGAGGAGGATGACGCTTTGACTTATGAATTGTTGCGCGAAAGCATGGATAACAGTTAGACTTTTATTCAGCGGCTGGCATATTATATACTGTAAAAAGAAAACTGGAGGATTGCTTTATGCGCGGTTTAAGAGAGGCCTGTGTGGTCTGCGCGTCGAAAGATTATGCGGAAGCGGTATACTTTAAGGAATTTCTGAAATGGACCGGCTTCTCGTTTTTTATATTTATATTTAATGAGCACGATGACAAGTTGAATGAAGTGATTGCAAAAGATACAGGAACATTTGATTTTGTTATCTATATTGGAGATCAGGATGGCACGTGGGAAAGGAGATTTAGTCAGCAATCAGATGTCCACGTTCATGTGCCTGTAGAAGAATTATGGGTTCCTCAAAATGGGAAAAAGAAGCCGGTATTACGAGATGATTTGCTTGTAAATGCATGGAAAGAAATTTTCCAGGAATTCTCCCCTCGACTGTCCTCCGACAGCAGGAAAGTGTTTAATAAACTTATTCAGATATATTGTAAATACAACGTGTTACACCGCCTGGCAAGTGGCATTTACTCGATGAGAATGCTTGTTGATAAAGAGGCTGAGAAAATCAAAAAAGCAGAAGGTTCTCTGGAAAAGACAGACAGGTATGGCGGCTGGAAAAGTATCATTAAGTGTCTTGAGGACTTTCGCGAAGGACTTATTGAAAAGCAGAAGTATGATGGGATGGAATATCTGGCTTATGCTTTGTGCTTTTGCAAGCGAAAGGTGAATGAATATTGTAATCTTCTCAAGATTGAACGCACATATGGAACGGGGAAAGTGCTGGAACAGCTGGAAAGCGTTTATGATTATGTGGATGATTTCTACATGGTAGAGAATCTTAAAGCAAAAATTTCCAGCCTTGACCGGTCATACAAATCTTTTTCCATATCCTATCTTCTGAACTGTACGAAGACATGTGATGTGAATCTATGCAACAGCTTTCATTATTACAGGATAGGGAAGCAGATGGAGATTATCCAGCGCGAGGAGGAGGCAGCTAAGGCATATCGAATTTCCTATATGATGAACCCTCTGAATTTCAGAGCACTTTTTAAATTGGCAGCGGATCAGTTCCGGAGAAAAGAATGGAGTAAGTCGGCCGAGTATTTAAAGGGAATTTTGAATATTTTGCAGCTAAACACAGATGATGACAGCAGGTTTGAAAAGCAGGTGCTTTTTTTACCCCCGCTGGAGCTTGAGTATGTAAGTAAATGTTATGCGCTGCTTGGAAGAATCGATGAATACCTTGGAAACCGGGAAGAGGATATGGTGTTTTGCTACAGGCGGGTGGAGCAGGTCAAACAGTGTGTAAGAAAAAACAAATATTTGAGCGCAATGTATTCTGAGGTTCCAGACTGGAACGCTTTCTGTGAATGTGTTGAGGAGCGTCTGACTAAAAACGCAATAAAAAACAAACTAGAAAAATTGAACGTTACTTGTTCTTGATAGAGAAGTATTCGTAACAGTTCAGAACAACGAATTTTCGCGATTCTGAACTGTTGCGTTTTTTATAGCAAAAATCGAGGGAGAAAATATATGGGAAGAACGGAAGAAAATCTGGATGATATGAGCCGGTATCGAATCCTGTCTTTAAAAAAGTTGCTTTCGAATGGAATTGTGTGTGAAGATTATTCACAGTTCAAAAATTCCGTTTTTTCATCCGTATATGATTACGCGACAAAACTGACGGAGGAGATCATCCTTGCGAATAGAGAGTATGCGCGTTTGCGGAACAGGTGGAATACGGAGCACAACAGTGCGGAATTTGAACTTTCGAACATTATTTCATTTGTGGGGAGAAGAGGAACCGGAAAGAGCTCTTCAATGAATTCTTTTGCGATGGCATTACGCAGGTATTCTGGAGGTGATAAGACGCAAAGCGCGGGAGATATACGTTTCCGGGAAGAACTTCAGGGAGGCAATTTGAAGTTCCATGTACTTGACTGTATTGATGCGTCCGAACTGGAAGAGTCTGAGGATATCTTTGCTCTGATTCTTGCGAATATGTACGCAGTAGTTCAGGCACGTACCAGAAGAAACTCATCGAAGCTCAATGGCTACGATAACCGGATGCTTTTTGACAGATTTGACAGGGTTTATGAAGATTTCGTTTCCCTGAATCAGAACGTGCGGAAATACGAAGGGTATTCGACTTTTGAGAAGCTGAAAAATCTTGCAAGCAGCCAGAAGCTTCGAGGCAGCTTTGAGGATCTTGTGCATTTGTATTTGGAGACGCTGGAAGGGGAAAATGATTATGCCGCCAATGCCAGAGAGTCCTATCTGGTGATTATGATTGACGATCTGGATATGGCAAAGCAGAAAAAAGAAAAGGGTGTATGGAACTGGGGCTGTTACAAGATTATGAATTGCATTTATAAATATTTGACAGTTCCCGGCGTGATAGTGATGACGACCTATAACGAACAGAATCTTTATAATCACTGCGTGGATTATTTTAAAGAGCAGTATGATGAGGGAAATGAGGGAGTCAGGACAATTGCGTCTCAGTTTGTAGAAAAAACATTTCCGATTTTTACGCGGCTGTATATGCCTGAATGGAATAATAAAGATCTGGAGAATGAAAAGAGAATCCGGATTGAACTTGAGGGGAAGGGGAATGTCCTGAAACCCTTCCAGGAGCAGAAATTCTTGTCAATCAAGGAATTCAGCCTTGCTTTTCTGGGCGAACGAACCGGGATTTATTTTGACTGGGAGGGCAAAAAGAGGCACTTTTTCATGCCGAGGACACTGCGGGCTCTTTATAATGTTTCGGAACTTTTGATGGAAATGGAAGCTTATGACCATGCGCTGCCTAAACGGGAGGAACTGGAAAAATTTGAAAAGAACATAGAGCGGATGAAGGAGGATTTTTATTTCCGGTTTGTTCATGACAAATTGAATCGGGCAGAAGAATACCAGATGTTTCGTTCGTTGCAGGAATATGAAATAGATCGGCGTGCGGAAATGCTTGTCCAGAAAATCTGTCGGAAAACGATTCCGTTAAGCCGGCGTCTGCGACAGGAACGCCCCGAACTGGTGGCTGATGCCGAAAAGGGAATCATATCAGATGATCCGGTACTTGATAACAGCAGGGTTCCTTATAGCTATGCAGAACTGGTACACAGCCTGTACCATATGACGCGGGAAAATGGCGGATATTCGCGAAACCTTGTAAGCTGTATCCTTTATTCGTTCACAATCTATCTGACCGGAACTTACCGCAGATACCAGTTTGCTAAAAGCAGGATTGGCTGGAGCAGGTGCTATGAATTGCTGCAGCCATCCGGGGAAGCAGCAGGACGGCCTGTCCTTGGGGAACGCGAGACAGAGTTTCTGGAATGCCATCAGATCCTGAAAGGCATGATTGGCCGTTCGGTATGTGGCAAATGGGCGGAATATTTGTTCCCGGAGGTAATTCCGGTCCAGGAACCGTCTCAGATCCAGTATGGACAGAGAAAAGAATATATAGTGGGATATGTTGATAATAATCGGATTAGCTTTGACGCATCGTTTGAGATGGAAAACGCCGCTTGCTTCTACAACGAACTCAGGAGGTTCCTGTTTCTTTGTATGCTGCATACAGATACAATGGTTTGGCCGGATGAGGACATGAAATGTGAGAGAATTGAGAACCGGCTGGAATTCTCAATAAAAGAGGAGCATACGAAGGGGGATTTTGAACTTACTGCTTTTTTGAAATATACATTTTGCTATGCAGAATTTCTCGGAAAGATAGAACGTATGATGAACAGTGCGGCGGCTGTTGCTATGGAAACTGAGCCATATGCTGAGAGACGGTCCCTTATGGAGACTGCTATGCAAACGCTGCGGGATACGTTTGGCACTTTTCGGGAGGAATTTTATTCCTGGGAGAGGGAACATGGCTCGTTTATGCTGCCGCTCTATAACCTCGATCTTACATATAATTTAATTAAAAGGGTCTTTCAGGAATGCAGAGCAGAAAACATGCCGGCAATCGTCATGACACGGCTGGGAAATTCAGATAGCTTTATTACGGCTTTCAAAAGGATGCTCGAACGATTCTGTGAACATCTTAAAACCATTGACTCAGCTTACAGGCTAACGGATACGGCGGAGAGCTTCGAGAAAGCTTTTCGGTTGTCTCCATTTTATCAGTGGCTGCTGGATATGGAGACGGAAGGCTCAAATGGACTTCCTCCTGAAAGAACAGTTACCCATTTTATCCTTGAGAATGTCATGCAGGCATTCAATGATGAAACATATCTTACATCAGTTGATTAGACAGGCAGGGAGCCGGGGTGACTATGGACGAGTTATGCAATACGATTATCAGGCTGTTTCGCTGTATATCGCCGGATGCGATTATCAGAGATGAAGTGCAGTATGACAGCCTGCGTGAACAATTGATAGAAGAATTGTATTTTGTCAGTGAGCCCACTTCGGATGAGGCTGATAATGGAAGAAGAATCCAGCATCTCAGGGATCGGGTAGATATGGAATTGGGCGAGGAGGATGGCAGGAAGTTTCAACCCAGGGAAAAGATATCGCTGAACCTATATGAGCTTGTTGACCTGTTCGCGAGACTTGTGCTTGTGAACAGGCATGAGGAAGCTGTATGCCGTTTTCAGTATCTTCAGGTCTGGCGCGAAGTGACGAATAAGGTTGACAGCAGCATTTTTGTCGCTGCCAAATATGCGAATATTGATTACAAGCATGGCAAGATCAGGAATACTTATACATGGAAGACCGTGACAGGCCACAATAACGCCCAGTTGAATAAAATTATGGATGAGGGGATTTCTGACAACCATTTTCACCTTTTCGCTTCGACACATTATTTTGATTTGTCATGGCTGACCCTGATGAACAAGGTGAATGATCCGGCTGTATCGCGGCAGGTACAGAAGATGGAAAGTTCACAGAGGGTGGTTCATGCCAGTCATAAATACGAACCGGATGAGCGAAAATTTCAGATGATGCATCTGAAGGCAGCCCTGATCCGTGTGTTCTTGTTCTCGGAACTGACGAATCAAATGATTCGGCTGGGAGAATATACCGCCTGTTGGGACTGGCTTCTGGGATATCTTTTCGAAAAAGAGCAGGTGGAAGCTTTCCTGCTGGAGCATGAAAATGAGCGAAGATATCCGACAGAAGCTTTCAAAAGGGAATGCAGAAGGAATTGTCCGGGCTTTTACTGGTTGTTTGAAGACACGCTTCGACGGCAGGGCTGGAAGTGGGAGCATTTCTTTAGTGGCATGGAATTTTATGAAAAAGAAATAGATGATATTGTATATCTTCAGCGGAATCACAGGGAACTTAAGCTTCATAGAATTCTGGATTATTTGAAAGAAGAAGAATACGGTGAAATGCCCTTGGAGGAATGTGCCTGGATTTTTAGATCCGGGGACATTTCTTTTTATGAAAAAGAATGGAGCCGACAGACATACGAGGAATTGGAATATCTGCTGAAATCTCCGGAACTTTCTGACAGTAGAAACGACCTGCAGAGGATTATCAATGGCTTTCTTCATGAGGGAAATCGCGAAAATAAAGATTATGCGATGAATGCTGCCGGCAGCTGGTACAAAGACCAGCAGGCGGATGCAGTGATGATTGGGGAAAGATGGCTTTTGTATCAGATGTTCCGAAGACGATACAGCGGCCTGGAAAGATTGAGTGACCGGCATTATTCCTTGTTTTATGCATATCTGGTGATAAAGGAAGCTTTCCGGATGGAGCTGCTGCAAAGTAACGACAGGGAAGGTTTTCTTAATTTTCGGGCTTATAATGCCAGAAAGACATGGTTTACTCCTGAATATTCGGCAGAAGAACTGGCGAGGATCGCGGTAGAAGCAGTATTTCGGTATCAGGTAATCAGGAGTCTGGAGATACGGATTAAACCTGGAAACACCTGCGCCGAAAATGCAGAATGGATCAAGAAGTATGACCAGAGCATCGGATTTCCGAATATAAAGCCTATCGAACGTGCGAATAATTTAACAAACGCTACCCATTCTGCTCAATTTTTTCCTCCTGACTGGGCAGAGGATGCATCAGAAGAGGGAACTTTTCATACAGAGCAGATAGATGAGACGAGACCGTATTATTATGTGTTCCATTTTTCAAAACGACGTGACGATACGCTGGAAAAGCATGATGGCTTTGGGCATATGTTTTGCCGCCATTATGATTTAAGATGCGAGGTTCGCAGGCAGGCAGAAGCGTTAATCCAGCTACGCAAATCAAATCCGGAGGTGGCCCAGCGTGTAAGAGGAATCGATACTTGTTCAAATGAGGATGGATGCAGACCGGAAGTGTTTGCCACAGCTTATCGGGTACTCCGCAATCACTCCTGTTATCAGGGATTGAGCCAGAAGCCTCAGCTGCCCCAGCTGCGTATGACTTACCATGTGGGGGAAGTGTTCCAGGATATAGTGGATGGCCTGAGGGCGATTGATGAAGCCATCCGTTTTTTAAATCTGGATTACGGAGACCGCATGGGACATTGTACCGTGCTGGGTATGGAGCCGAGGGAATGGTATCGTCAAACGGGAAACATGGTTAATATACGCTATCAGGATTATCTGGATAATGTAGTGTGGTTGTATCATAAGCTGATTGAATATCGAATAACAGGAGTAGAACCGTTGCTGGAGTATCTCCGGCGGGAATTCCAGCTGTATTTTTCCCTGATATATGGAAAAGCACTGGAAATGAAATACATAAAAAAGATAATCCGTGAAGCCTGTATCAATGATGAGCGGTATGGAGAAATTCCAAAAGACGGCACGATGCCATTCGATGTCAATATAGATACTTATTATTATTCCTGGATGCTGAGGGGAGATGATCCTGGCCTGTATGCAGATGGCTATTATAATCGTGAAAGAAATATAAAGTCACTTTGGGAAGATTACAGTATCAATCATTCTTATCCAGAGGAAAAGGAAATCCGCTATATTCTGCCTGCTGTTATTATGAATCATTTCTATCACTATAATGAGGGAGTCAGAATTCTTGGGGATAAGACAAAGAAAATAAAGATTCCGGATTTTATGATAGATGCAATCTGTATCGTGCAGAAAGAATTGCAGAAGGATATCGCGCATCGTGAAATCGGGATTGAGACAAATCCGTCTTCTAATATTATGATTAATCGGGTTCATTCGTATGACGACCATCCAATTATACGCTTCTTTAATAAAGGGCTGACAAATGATCCGGAAAAACTGGAAGCATGCCCACAACTGAATGTTTCAATCAATACAGATAATCAGGGTGTTTTTTCAACAGAACTTGCAAATGAGTATGCACTGATTGTCAGTGCGCTTGGGAACGTTCGGGATGCAAATGGAAATTGCATCTATAAGAAGTCGGATATATATGATTGGGTTCAGAATGTGCGTAAAATGGGAAACATGCAGTCTTTTTTGAAGATCCCGACCGGGTTTGGAAATATCTGGTAATTTATGTTGTGAAAGCGCGGTTGCGTGTCGATCTATTTTTCGGGAATTTCCAAAATTATTGAAAATATCTTGTAAAACTCGTAATGGCGTGTTAATATGATTCAATTTTGTATTTTGACGCAGAAAATGTAAAATTGAATAAAAAAGATGCATTTTTGCATATTGTGGACATCTTCAATAATGTAAAAAAACAGTTACTGATGTATTATTTTTCTTCGGCGGCATAGAATAGTAATAGCAGGCAGTTTGAGAGGTATGGGTCGTTAGATGCGCTTTAAGAATATAAATATTATAATCAATCCGGCTGATAATGCCAACTATCTGTTTTTTGCGGAATTTTTTAAATTATGCGGCGTCTTTGTCGTAAAAAGCGAAGCGAAGCCTTTTGAGGATACAACGTATGCGGGCGCGTCTTTGACAGAGCCGGAGACGCACCTGGATATTCGAAAAAAGTGGCACTGGTCGGACATAGAGGTGGATGATCGGTGGGAAATAAATGAAAAATATTTGTTGAATGAAGCAATTCGTTCCGTTTTTAAAGCGGATCAGGAAGTGATTCCGTGCGCACTGGATGTTCTGGCGGACGCGTACGTGGAAGCAGATCTTGTACATTGGAATTGTCTGGAAAGATATTTTTATGATCCATCGCCGTCTCGCCTGAAGCGATGCAGGAGTGCTTTTTTTAAGGCAATTGCGATTCTGGAAAAATGCACGAAACATTCAGTACAGACGGACGTCTGGTACCGATATTTTCTTATCAACTGTAAAAACAAAGTGAATAATTTATGCCAGAAACTTGGAAAGGAGCCGCGTTTTAATGTTGGCGAACTTCTGGATGGGGCTTTCTTATTGGGCCTGACAAACAGTAACTGCAGACAGGGCTATGTCCTCACTGCAAATGTTGCGGACAGTTACTGGCAGTATTATTCGACCAGCCGGATTTTTTACGAAAGAGCGAAGAATCTTGATAGTTTTTGGGATGCCTATGTTTCCTATCGGCTGGGCAGGTATTATGAAAAGATGGAGGATGACAGGGAGAAAGCTTTAGAGTTTTATAAGAAATCATTCTCTCTTGCACCTTGGAACTATCGATCCCTATACAAAGTGGCACTTTTGGATTTTTCAAAAGGAAATGTTACAGATGCAACTGCTGAATTTATAAAAATGGATCAAATTTTCCAAAATGAAACGAAATATCTGAATTATCAGCCGATACATCTGGAGTATCTGATAAAATCCTACAGAAGGCTGGAGGAGATATACCGGGTCTGGTGGGAGGAACCAAAGCTCGCATTATATATGGAAAACGCGGTTCAGAAACTGGGAAAAGTTATCGCCAATAACAGGTTTTTTGATGAGTTTTTCCGTAGTCCGAACGATGAGGATTGGACAAGTGAGGAAAAATATGCGCTGTTGACAGAGTTTGAATCGAGAGGGCTATTTGACATGGCAAAAAGGCGTGAATGAGGGGGGTACACAAGATGAGAGAGAAGAAGAACAGCACAGAACGATATGTCAGAATCCAGTCGGATGCGGAGGAGAGAATTGAGGATTACAAAAAATTCAGCGAGTCTATTTTTGCGGAGGTATACAGTCAGGTCGAGGGCGTGATCGGCAGTATTGTCTCGGAGAAAGATAAAAAGCATGGGGATGTTATCAGCCTGATTGGGAATCGGGGAAGTGGGAAAACTTCAGTCATGTCTTCTGTTTATAAGGCGATGGAGGAAGGAGAATTTAAATTCCGCGAGAATGACAATGGCAAGGTTCAGTTTAATCTGATTGAGAGAGTTGATGCTTCCCTTTTGGACGCCAGGGAAGATGTTTTTGATGTAATTCTGGCGAGAATGCTCAATAACGTAGAGCAGAGCAATAAAGATTATCATGGGCCGGACAAGCAGCTGCGGATGGATGGAATCTCAGATCTTTTTCAGCAGTTTAATAAGGTATATGAACATCATCAGATGATAAAAAATCAGGAACGCGACCTTTCGATGAATCAGCCGTCGCTGTCTACACTGAAGCAATTTGCATGCAGTGTAGAACTGGCCGAAGAATTTCAGATGCTCGCTAAAAAATATCTGGATGTCATGAATGGCGCTGCTTTGTGCAACAGGTATGAGAAAATAGACCGTTTTCTGGTGGTTTGCGTTGATGATCTTGATATGAATGTACAGCTTGGTCTTCAGAATCTGGAACGTATCTATCGTTATGTCGCCGTGAAAAATGTGATTGTGATAGTTGCCATCAAATACGAACAGATGGAATATCTGACCCAGAAGTCCGGGCACAATCTCTTCCCGTCTATTCATAAAGAGTTTGACGATTACAAGTTGGATTATGTACGAACTTATTCACGCGAATATCTGGAAAAACTGCTTCCGATTCAGCGCAGAATTTATATGCCTAATATTAGAGATCATATATCGGGGATGTCAGCTCAATGGCGTGTTGTGCTTGATGATGCTGACCGGAATAGAGACACGGTAAAGCAGTCATTATTTCACCTGATAAAGGATAGAACCGGAATGCTTTTTAATATTACATCATCTGCTCCACATTTGCTGGAACCGCTTTCTTTAAGGGAACTGAACGGCTATTTCAGCTTCCTGAATAAGAATCTTGAAAAACCGTCTTTTCGTTCACAGCGGGAGAAGTTAGGGCGCAATTGCGACCGGTTTCTGGAGGATTTCGTACAGCGTGTGGCGTATATGAAGCTTCGGAAGGATTATTATCAGGAGTTCGTGTGGCTAAGCAGGTTTGAAGATCAGGAACTTGCCAATCAGGCACTTGAATATCTGAATAAAATGTCAGAGCAGCATCAGGCGCAGAGGGCAGCACAGGTCTACGGCTTTTTGAGATATAACCCAAGGAAACCAGCATTTTTGTTCCAGCGTGGATATGGGGAACTGTTAAATAGTTTAAATGATTTTGGAACGGAAGGGCAGGAGGAACTCCACTTTGCAGAAGCGATACTAATATTGTATACATGTAAAACGCAGAAAATCTATCTTTTAGAGGATTCGAAAGAGAAGCAGAAACAAATGAACTTGCTGCTGGGTTATAGCTGGGCTGGGAGCTGGTCGAATGATCTGGTACCAAGGCTGGTAAAGGAAGATATTGATAAAAATGAGTCGGAACGCTCGAAAGCAGTGACGGAAAATATACAACCGAGATTGTGGGGATGCATGGAAAAAATAAACCTTCGGAATGCACAGATTCAGTTTCCGTGGCGAAGAGGAAAAGGAGATATTGGAGATGAATTTTATTCGCATCCCCAGATATTGACTAAGTTGGAATGGTTCTGCTTTTGCTTTGAACAGTTTACCTCAGAATATGAGGAGGTAGAGCCGCTCAGGCTTTCTCTGAAAGAAACGGGAGCGAATGGTCAGATGGCGTTCTGTTTTCAGAATGCAAACTGCAACTTTAATATTCTTGCATTTATAAAGAATTCCTATAATTGGGAAAACTATTTTGATCAGATTCATGAAGCTGTGGCTGGCGCCCTTTTGCGTGCAGGGTGGAATTGCAGGCCGGAAGATGCAAAAAGAGTGATTTCAGAGATGTCCATATTAGAATCTTCTTATAAGGCCTGGGCAGTGACATCGGGAGGGATGGCTCTTCCTTTTCAGTATACGGACATTTATTCCAGTGTCTTGCAGCGTGTAAAAACGCGGATGCATGTAGACAGCAGGGGGAGCATCACAGGAGGAGAATTGTGGAATGTCCTCCGGGAATTATTTACTCAGATTGAAAAAACGTTAATGGAAGAGGATCGTGAGTATGGTTCAGGAATGGAACTGGCGAATAATTTCAAAGCATGTCCGTTTGTCCAGATGGTGTTTGACATTTCTTTCACAGAAAAAGACTGGAAATGGTTTGGGGAAACCGTTTCTTATTGTGCGGATGCCTGCGTGAGCACTCTGCGGATGGGAGCAATACATACAGATGATGAGTTTTGATGGTGTATGGTGAGATTTATCCTCTTTCGCTATGGGAGAAACGAGTATGGTAAATATAAAAATGGCGGTGGAATTGTTGCTCAAGAGAATTTCGCCAAGGGATATATTAAAGGAAAATATTCGGTATGATCTGGTATCGGAAAAACAGTTTCAAAAGATTGCCCGTGCGTATGCGACAGAATATACTGAGGATGAATTGAAAAATTTCTATTATGCGCTATTGGATATGACAGATGAAGCAAAAAAGAAATATTTTGATGTAGACATTGGAATATCTGATTTTTATATTCGGTCGCTTAATATCTTTGATCTGATATTATTGATTGTGGATAAGGTTCTGCTTACGAGCGGCAGTGAGGTATTGTGTAGGTACAGTCATTTGCTCGACTGGAGAGAACTTACTGTAAAGGTAAGTGAAGATTCATTGACAACGGCTTATTGTGCGGCAGATGATCTGAGAACAAAGAGAAAAAGAACATCATTTTCCTGGCCGGTTGTGATCGGACATAATAACTTTTATTTGAAAAAGCTGTTGCAGCAGGAACTTTCGGATAATCACACTCATCTGTGGGCCTCCTCACCTCATTTTTGCCTTAGCTGGATTAAGATGATGAATCATACGGACGATCCAGATATTTATCAGCAACTGCAGGAACTGAATGAGAATAAATTGCATGTAAACAGAATGTATGATCAGAAATACACGGAAAATCCATTGGAAATACAGTACCTTCAAGCCGCATTGATTCGGCTTTTTTTGTTTACAAAAATCTGTGATTGCCAGATTCAGCTTGGCGAGTATGAACTGTTCCCTTCCAGGGATCGTAAAGCATTGGTGGAAAGGGGGATAGATCCGGATTGTGAGGAAGTTTTACGCGAACTGAAACAGGCCGGAAGGAAATACGAATGGAGCAGGTTGTTTCAGAAAAATCAGACACGGCTGATTTCGGATACATTGAATTCTCAGAAAAATCTTTCAGTACGAATCGGCAGTTTTTTGTCAGAGATGGAGGGAATCGGACCGTTTGAAAATCTGGCTGGGAAAGGGAATTGCTGCTGGGAATGGCTGGAAGATATTCTCATTTCTGAAAATCCTATCCCATTGCATGCGCTACAGTATATTCTATGTCCGGATTATTATAAGTACTTATGGGAAGAACTTACGGAAGACACGGTAGAAAGCTGGGTCAAGAATGAGCAGGAGCTATTGCTTCACAAAGAGCAGCTACAGATAGCCATCAATTCGTTGAAGTGGAAGGCTAACCTGGGAAAGGAAACAGACTATATTTTTGCCGGCGTGCCGGACTATGAATATGGCAATGGGGATTCCGGGGCTCGCGAACAGTTGCGGAGTGAAAGATTTTTTTTGTATTGTATGTATCAAAACGCATATTATAACGCTGGAAAAAATCAGAAGCTGTTGAACTGGTTTTACGCGTACATTGTTATAAAGGAATCCATGAGAAGTGAGATGATACAATCCAATGAAAGAATCGGATTCAAAAATTTCCAGAATTATGATCGAAGGAAGAAGCTTTTTCTGGTAAGTGCCAATGATAAGCAACGGATACTGAAACTGGCAATTGAGGATACGCTTTCAAACCGATGGCTGAAGAATCTGGAAATACGGATTGTTCCACGTGATTCAGCCACAGAAGACAGAGATGATATTCGGCTGATTGATAATGTGATTGATGATAAGCGATATTATTTTGTCTACCATTTTGTAAAATCAGAAGATTCTGAGTTGAAAAGGGCTAAAGATTCATATACTTGCCGTAATTACCGAAAACGCCAGCAGGTCAGGAGACAGGCGGAAAGCATTGTGGAATTAAGGGAGAAGTTTCCGAATGAAGGGAAAAGGGTATTAGGAATTGATGCTTGCTCAAGTGAAATTGGCTGCAGACCGGAGGTGTTTGCACAGGCTTTTCGTTATTTGAAGAAGCATTGCGTAGACGACAATATGCCGTATTGTGATAAGGAAATAATGCCGCAGCTTCGTGCCACATACCATGTAGGAGAAGATTTTTTGGATATTGTGGATGGACTCAGGGCAATTGATGAAGCTGTTAAATTCTTGAATCTGAGCTGTGGCGACCGTCTTGGCCATGCATTGGCAATGGGGCTAGATGTCAGGCATTATTATAACAGTAAGCACAATCTGATTTATTTACCTGTGCAGGATTATCTGGATAATCTGGCCTGGATGTATCACCAGTTGGGAAAATCTCATATAAATGTTAATATTGATGAATTGCGAAGCTTTATTGAGACAGAGTTTAATACGAATTTTTATGAGCTGTATGGGGATTGTGTAAAGGCATACAAAGACAATTACAACATTCGGACCTATTATGAAGCGTGGCAGCTTCGTGGTGACAACCCGGAGTGCTATGAAACTGGTGTTTATTTAGAACCATCCGCCATACAATTTTCTTATTGGGGAAAAAAGTCTTTTGACGGTTATGAGATCAATGATCTATATCCGCGGATGGAAGGAAAACGTAAGATACAAGAAGTGACACATTTATATTGGGCTTACCATTATGCGCCGATGGTTTATGAAAAAGGAAAGGTGCGTAAAGAGATTCATCTGCCGGAATGCTGGGTAGAGGGTGCAGAATATTTGCAGAAAATCATGCAGCAAAAGATTGCGAAAAAAGGGATTTCAATAGAATGCAACCCTTCATCAAATTATATGATAGCGGGGCTGGGTTCCTATCAGGAGCATCCGATTGTACGGTGGTATAACAATCACCTGGAAGAAGACCAGAAATTGCAGGAAGAATGTCCACAGTTGTCTGTTTCCATCAACACGGACGATAAAGGAGATTTCAGCACATCAATTGAAAATGAATATGCCTTAATGGCATGCGCTCTTGAACAGGAGAAAGGAGCGGATGGCAATCCTAAATACAAAAGAACTAAGGTTTATGAGTGGCTGGACGAGGTAAGAAAAATGGGCAATCTGCAAAGCTTTCAAGAACGGAAACCGGCGAATTAGAGCAGATCTTATATTGCACGGCAGGAGATGACGATTGTATTAAGCAACGACAGATCAAGCCGTGATTCTTATGGAATCTTCAGATGCAAAATAATCAAAAAAAAACTCCGGGAGGTGCTTGATGATATCCCCAAAATACCAGATTTTTATATCGTCTACGTATACTGACCTTAAAGAGTCTCGTGCAAAGGTTCGAGATGCTATCCTGTCCATGTATAATTTTCCTGTTGGCATGGAACTGTTTGGTGCGGCAAATGAAGAACAGTGGCAGATTATTAAAGAGACTATTGATTCCTCGGATTATTATGTCCTGATTGTCGGACAAAGATATGGTACAGTTATTAATTCAGGGGAATTTGCGGGGATCAGCTATACGGAGAGAGAGTTCCGGTATGCATTGGAAAAGAAGATCCCGGTGCTTGCATTCATCATAGAAGAAGATGTTTGTGTCAAACCTGCTGACATGGAAAAAGAGAATCCGGAAAAGCTTGAGGCATTTAAGAGATTTGTGAGGGATGGACGACTTGTAGATACCTGGAAGAACAATGATGAATTGGCTTGGAAGGTGACAGATTCCCTTTACAAGCAGATTTCCAGAACCCGGCGCCCAGGCTGGATCAGGGGAGATGTAATAGATGTTGAGAAAAGCTTGAAAACGCTTACGGAACTCACTGATCAGGTTCGGGACTTGACGGAAGAGAACAAGAAGCTCATCCAGGAAAACTATGAACTAAAGCAGAATTCAGTCCGGTCAATCAGGAGACCGAGACTTGAGATTTCTCTTGCGGCGGATACGCCGGAGGATGAAGAGGAAGATACTCATTTATACGACCGTAGGGATAATATACGAATGGGCGAGGATGGAAAGATTCATCTGAGAATGCTTACAGTCCATACCGAAGCAATCCGACGAAAATATTTACCTGTGAACATGGAGAATTTTTCGGACGAAACCCTTGCATATATCACGGAGGAGGATATTAAAAAATATAATGAGGATCTTCCAAGTGAAGAGGAATTAGAGGCATATTTGAGAAAATATAAAGCTTATCATCTGGCTCAAGATTGCGGAATTGCTGTGACCCTTTCGGTTTGCAATGCTGGAAATGCGAAAGCTACAGATGTGTTGGTTTCTATTGAATTTCCGAAGGAGATTGCTGTCTTTGAAATAGAAAATATAAAAGATATGAAAAAACCTGTTGAACTGAAACGGCCTCAGAATTTGGAGGAGCTTGCATACGAAAGAGAACTCAAAGCCAAAAAGCATATGTCAGAGAGTGTTATGGAAAATGTTTTTGCACAGTTTGACAGGTATAGTCGGGCAGCGTATGATGGCGGGAATGCTTTTGACTGGGCTTCTATTCCGCCACTGACACAAATAGACAGCCGCCCCTTTGATGAATCACTTACCATTGTTGGTAATGTTGTGAAAGTCGAGTCGGATAATGGGATCTTGCACAGTACATCTGGCTGCTTTGGGGGCATATACATTATTCCAAAACAGAAAGGCGAATTCAGAGCAAAGGTGACTTTGATGTGTGCGGAATACGAAGAACCAGAAAAGAGAGAATTGATTTTTGTTTGTGAATGAATAAGTAAGCAGTACAGATGATGGTTGTGAGTTATTTTAGTACAGTTTTTCAGAGCTTCTAAGTTGAATCGAGACTTCCGCTGAAACTTGAAACTCTATTTATTCTCTCGTGCTTTGTTACGAAAGAAAAAGTGACGAGAGCTTCAATGGTAATAGGAAGTGCGGGTCTTTTAGTATTATAGAATTGATAAATAAAGTATACTAATTGCCTGCATACGCATTACAACAAGAGGAGGGTATTTGTAAACATGAGACAGAAGAAAACCCAAAAACAAATGCCTGATTTTCGGACACTGCCGCCGGAGCAACGTCCGGCAGTCGGAGAAAAAATCACTGTAGCGTCGGGACCGTTTGAGGGCAGAGATGGCATTGTGGTAAGCAGGCTGTCCACTAACCGAGTTTCTGTTGAGATACCGTTTTGCGGCAGAAGAACAGTAATACGGATAGGACGCGACGCACTTTTGGATGAGGATGGGAAGCGGATGCCGAAATACTATCCGGAAGTAGAAAAAAAGGAACAGATCGAGCAGTTCAAACGTTTGGAATCGGAGATAGGGGAAAGCCGCCTGCATGATTACATGAAGTATAAAATGGGCCTTCGCAGTGAAACCATAGAGAAATTGAAAAAGGGCGAGGCGTGGATTGGGGATTTTTTCGATGAGGATATTTGCGAGGGGCTTGGAATTGGAATCGGATGGATACTGGACGGAGACGAGGATTGTAAAGTGCATCCGTGTGGAAGCCAGATGAAGACATACCTGAATGAACACCCGGAAAGACGTGCTCAGGTCTGGAAATGGATGCAGGAGGATGGATGTGAGGTGCTGGACTATTTCCACGGTTGTGTGGAAGAGGACTGGTACGAGGAAGAAGAGTATGAAGAATATGAGGAAGAGGAATATGAAGAGTGGGAGAGCTTTGCAGGTGATGCAGAGGATTAACAATTTACGCTGATATACGCTGGTCAACAAAAATTTGCGGTGTGTTTTGCTGCGAGAAAAGTGACGGATAATTAGGGATTATCCGTTACTTTTACGGAGTGATTCATATAGATTTCCCAAAATTCATTAACAGAGACATATGACTATGGAAAGTGAACATGCTTTAACGATTGTATTAAGCAGCCTCCAAATAGACTGCTTAAAGCGCAGAAGGATTGAACATTTTATTAAAAATAATGTAAACTGGTTTAAAGTTTTTCAAATAGCAATACAGGAAAAGACAGTATTTCTAGTATATAAAAATTTGTTAGAACAACATTACTTATTTCTGCTGCCTTCCACCTTACGGGTTGTCTGGGAACGCGCATATTATGGTAATATCCGGCATAACCAATTCCTGATTTCGAGAACCTGCGAAGTCGAAGACTCGTTTACTCAAAATCACATCATTGCATATCCAATCAGAGGAATCATCATACTTCAATTGTTTCCAGAATGTACAAGCTGGCGTATATTAAGGGATGTTGATTTCCTGGTTAGTTCCGATTGTATAGAAAAAGCAAGCGAAGTAATGTTAAAGGATGGATTCGCCAAGCTTTATATCAACGATGAAGATTTACTGCTAAATAATAAGAACTCATTCAAAAGTTCTATTTTTTTCGAGAAAAATTATAACAATCTTGGAGCCTTTGATTGTGACCTGTGCCAGAATATCAAACCTTATGAACAATATGAACGAATTCTTTTATCCTTGTCAAAGCAGGGATCAGAAGACTATTTCATTTCACATTGCATTTTGTTTTATTTATCAGCACTTGATGCAGTTGATAAAGAAACCATGAAACAGTCGAAAGCAGATAACTCTTACCGGCTTGCGAAATTATTGGATATTCAGTTGTTAGAATATTTATGTCAAAACAAGGCCATAAAATCCGGCCTTGACAGAGAAATTGAAGTTTTCCAAATAGGAAATCAGGTAAATATCATTCGAAAACTCATCGCCCACTACTGGGAAGGGAACGAAACCGTATGAATCACATATCTATAACAAATTATTCAAAATATCCGAATCTGGTCATTCTTCTGAACGGACTGGCCGAATCGGAGGCACGAATTGCTTTTTTACAAAGCGAAAAGATATCTTTCAGCACATTGATTCCTTATATTCAGCAGATGAAATACAGGTATCAGCTATTTTCTCAAAATGCTTCAAAAGAAGAAATAATGGGATTTAATCCCACTATTATTATCTGTGAACCGGAACGATTTGTTAACTGGCACCATTCCTTAGAAGCATCAGGCTTGGAGAAACCGCCTCTGCTTCTCACGGTAGAAAGCTCAGATGCCATCAGTTCTGTTGAGGGAAATAGTGCTTTAATAATCAGGATATATAATGTAAACTCACAAGACGTAACCATTGTATTTTCCTCAGAGCCACAACAATGTACAGACAAATTAAGAAATCTTAATGACCTTCCTACTGTTAAGATTCAATTAGCGTGAAAAATTTATTATACGTTTTTAAAGTCTGGTCAAAATCAATCCATTCAAATTGTGAATGGATTTCATTAATCCTGAAATCATCATTCTGCATTATCGCTACCGGAAGCCAAAGGAACTGGTATACCTTTACTTTGTCCAATAATAACCTGAAATTGGTTACCTGCAACGGTTGTCCTAATGCATATTGTAAATACAGTTCCGCCAGCATTGGCGACAAGAGCCCCAGCTCATATCCATCCTTTTTGCTGTAATACAGGCTTTTGTGGATATATTTACGTGCCAGCTTATATTTTTTCAAATGAATATAAGCAATAGCCATGGAATAATAGATTTTGGCCATGCTTTTCGCGTCATCCAGTGTTTTTGCCAGCTTCAAGCCGGAAAAACAGTTTTCCTTATACAAAAAATCTGGTAACAGGTAACAGTCCGTTTCACATAGATTAGTGCGAATATATACTTCCTGTATTGAGTTTTTATATTTGTGATTGGTATCCTGCGTAGCCAGATAATACCTCTTTGCATCATCAAATAGCAGGTTGAAGCGATACATATGCCCCATATGCCTCAATGACTGAAAAATACTGTTTTCCTGTTCTGGGTAGTTTCTGATTTCTTCCTGAAACGGTTCGAGTATTGCTTTCGCCTGCTTAAAGTTGCCAATTATCGTATGATGGTCTGCCATGAAAATTATTGCCTGGGCATAATACCATTCGCGAATTTCCGTAGATTTTAATGTCGGAATGATATTTTGCAGGTTCGAAACAAGGATTGTACCGTCCCCAAGCCACTGGTTAAGGTATCCGCTAATTATTTGTAGCGACTTATTATGCTTGCCCAGATAATTGTTACTGCTGTCAATCTTCTCAAGATAAGATACTCTTACTTTTGTATCAGCCCGTTCTTCAGAAATTGCTTTAGTAAACCAGTAAACATCTTTGAGAGGTTCATATTTGGAAAAATCGCTGATTTCAACTGGCATTATCACAATCCGAGTTTGCTTTATTGTAAAGAAAATGTCAAGCAATCGTTCAGTATCGTTTGTCTGGAGATTGAATTCATTATCTATAATCAACTGAATCAGGTGTTTATACAGTATTATAATCTGATTGTCACTTGCACCGAATATTGTCCTGCTCGCTATGTGGTTTAAATATTTTTGAAAAATATCATAGCGCGTATCATAAGGAAGGATGTGGATTACGTTATTGTGAATTACATTATGTATCTTGTATAAGTTTTCTTCGTTTTCAATATTTGTTACGAGTGACAGGGAATGAATGTCATCATATGCCAGGCATGTAGTAGTTGGAAACAGAGAAAGCAGCATTAAAAATATTTCCCGATCAAATACCTGCACAAATGATAATCCGAGCATGAATTCACGCTCGTTTTCAGGTAGATGGCTAAAGAACCGATCAATTATTTCGTTTTTGTCCTTATAAAAGATCATCTCAGCTTTATGTGGACTATGGAGCATATCAGTGCTTTGATATGTATTAATTGCCAGCTCCAGATAGATAGGGATACCATCTGAAATAGAAACAATATTCCTAACCGAGTTTGTGTCGATGCCAGGTATACTTTCCAGTAAAAGTTTGCTTGCTTCCTCTTCTGGAAGTTCTTTGAGTTCGTAGGATATCAGTTCATTCTTTTTCAGAAAAGGAAATCTGATTTTTTCACGACCGGCTATAATAAAAAGCCCTGTATAAGAACTTTCCACTAAATCCAATAGCCAGTCCTTAACAGTTGTGTCAGAAAACTGTTTATATGCATCAACAATTATAATCAATTTTTTGTTATGATAAAGGCGGTTGATTTCCATTCCAAGCAACCCTCCTAATGAACTGTATAGTTCTTTCGCAGTGAGACTTGAAATCTCGAGCATTCTACCATTAAAAATGTGGCTATAATAAGTAGTTTTTACTTTTTGGAATGTTTTTTCCGCAATCTCCGCCATTTTATCTAATGGTATATTGACGAATTCCTGAAATCCAGATAAGGGAATGCTTATAAGGGCGCCAAAGTCTTTAAGGTATTCAAACCATTGTGATTTTACGGTTTTAAAATAATCTTCATTAAGCTTTGTTACCTGAACCCGATTCCAATATGCAAAAAACGCATAATCAAACAACGGGCATGCATATGGAATTTGGCCTCGCAGATGTACAATCGCGTTTAGCAGGATTGTACTGTCAGCTATTTCCAGGGAAAGGTTTAAAATTGTTATATTAGTGTGTTCTGCCTTCATCCTTTCATCAAGGATTTTTTTTATTTCACTCAAAAGACGTGATTTTCCAATGCCGCCCATTCCATAGATAGAAAGCACTTTATAATAATTATTTTCAAAAGACAGGTGCTGATATTCAAGTTTTACCGTTTCAATGATATCGGTTCTGTCCATAAATTTTATATCTTGTCTATTAAATATGCTTTTAAATTTCATAACAGATTAGCCTTTAAGGAGGTATTGATCATATGCTTGTTACAATCTTTGGACCGGATGGAGCCGGCAAAACAACCCAAATCAAAAAATTGCTGCAGGATTATGCTGCAAATGGTTTTAAAACAGCTTCGGTATACGATGTCATGCCGGACTTTGATTATCAGGTTGGGAGCGATCTTAGCAGGTATTATAATTATTTCAAAGATTTTGATGTAATACATACTCGCTTTAGATTGCATTCAAATGAAAGCGATATTGTCATGAGCATACTGGAATCCATTCCTCAGGGAACGGATATTAAATTGACAGCTCTCTCTGCGTATATCGCGTATTATTCTTATGTCCAGTGGAACAAATATGTCCTTGAACCATTATTGGCGGATGGCAAATTTTTAATCTGTGATAAGTATTATTATGATGATGTAGCCACAAAATCTGCATTTGGATGTCCATATAAATGGCTAAAGCAATTACATTACGACACCCGGAAGCCAGATTTATCATTTTACATAAAAGTCGATGGCTCTACGCTAATAGAACGGAATATGCATCGAGCTGATGGGCGAATCGTCCATTTTCAGTCGGATGTTGGCGTTAATCGGCTTCTATATTATTATGAGCAGATTGTTCAAGATGAAAATCTTATTGCAATCAACGGCAACAATAGCCCGGATGCCATACATTCGGAAATCGTAAATGTTCTTGAGGAACATAAACTGGCACCGGGGCAATATAGTAACAATTCAGACTGATTGAAACTATCCTTCATAGACTCATTTTTAGGCAAAACATGCGCTCAGGACCGCAGAAAGTAGCGGATAATCCCTAATTATCCGTCACTTTCTGTGCATGACAAATATTATCACAACAACCAATAGAAATGATAAAAGGCGGTAGTAGGATGTCAAATAAAGTATCTATAAATAATGGAAGCAAAAATGAAGAAAGCACAAAAAAAGGATATAAAAAAGATAAAGTCAGACAGTTGCGGGAGAAACTTGGTTTGAGGAGAACTGAATTTGGAGCGAAGATCGGTTATACGTACCAGCAAATCAATCGTGTGGAAGAAGGAATACTGCCGGTCAGTGAAGAGATGGCAGACAAAATATGCAGTGAATACGGAGTAAGCAGGGATTGGCTGTCGGGAGAAAAGGGAGCGGAGCAGCCTGCGTTTGAAGAAAGCAGCAGGGAAAGAGGAAAAAGGCTGCGGGCGGCATATGAGGAGAGCGGATACAGCCAGCGGGAGTTTGCAAGAAGGACTCATACATCGGTTGCGCTGTTGAATGATGTTATATCCGGCAGGAACCAGATGACAATCCGGTACGCACGGAAAATAGAAGAAACACTGGGGGTGGGGGCTGCATGGATGCTGTATGGGGATGAATCTGCT
>JAJQFO010000178.1 GCA_021201095.1 Lachnospiraceae bacterium | reverse complement strand
CTCTTGAATGGCGTGCACACAGCCAATAATTATGATCTGCTTACCGCCGCACTTCGGGATGAGTGGGGGTACCAGGGAATTGTAATGACTGACTGGGGGACGACCGAGGCAAGTCTGATCTGCATGCTGGGAGCCAACCCATTTCCAAATATGAAATATCCGCTTTCAAAGGCAAGCGGCTGTGTGAAAGCAGGAAATGATCTGACAATGCCGGGATCTCAGGGAGATATAGATGATATCCTGTATGCTTTGCATCATACTGATGCGAAGTATCCGCTCTCATTGGGAGAATTGCAGCGATGTGCTAAGAGAATGATTGATAATTTGCTGTGATGACTGGCAGACCGTTTTGCTGGAACTTGTACACAATGCGAAGATTGTTTTGCCGAGGGGTGCGATACAAAAACCGTGGGTGCAGCAAATTGCGTCAGGAATTTTGCATCGTGCCATCAGCGAAACGTGTGAGCAGAATGCACAGAAAATTACGATACGGGCTGCCAGGTTCGCGGCAGCGCTGGTTCAATTCCGGCTGGAACCTTGCAGAGAATCACAGTGATGCGTTTCCTTTTTATGCACAGAGCTGCTAACGAAGAAAAACCTTTCGTCATTTGCCTTTTTTACTGCCGGAGTTCTTTTTGCCGGAGCGTTTTTCTTCAGGATTTTCATCATTGGGAGGATTTTTGCCATTGGAAGAACCCAATACCCGCGCGACGAGCATCATGGCATAGATCAGCACCGGTATCACGACCGTGCATACAATCGAGGCCATCAGCATATTCTGCGTGGCGGGACTGGCAGTCAGCCCGAGGATCAGAGTGACGACATACATGCCGACCAGAACGATAACGCCGATCATCGCGGCGATGCGTTTTATTTTATTCATGAGGATGACTCCTTTCCTTTTATTTTTCATTTTTTCATTGCACTTAAGCGCACCGTTTGTGATGCGATTTTTTCTTTCCGCGAAACTTTCCTTATTGTACCAGACTGCTCATAAAAAGAAAAGAGAAAAATCTGGAATGAGGCAGGATGAGGACTCCTGTGTGGCCTGCTCCTGCAAATTTTGTGTGAAAAAGGTGGACTTCCTTGCCATCTGATGGTACAATCTGCTCTGGCACTGTACATTTGCACATAAAAAGCGAGAGTGGAAGAGGACAGACCTATGATCGAGTTTTTAAAGGCGTTTTTGTTTGGTATTATCGAAGGGATCACAGAGTGGCTCCCGATCAGCAGCACGGGGCATATGATTCTGCTGAATGAGTTTGTGAAACTGGATGTCTCGGATGAGTTTTACAGTATGTTTCAGGTAGTGATCCAGCTGGGGGCGATCATGGCGGTCGTGGTGCTGTTCTGGAAACAGATTTTTCCCTTTGGGAAGCCGGAGGGCAGACGCGCCAGGCACAGCGTGCGCGGGATCCGGCGCTATGTGAAACCGGACATTTTCATGCTCTGGTTCAAAATCCTGGTGGCCTGTGTTCCGGCGGCGATTGTCGGGATTCTGTTTGACGAGCTGTTCGAGGAGCTGTTTTACAATTATCTGACGGTAGCGATCATGTTGATCCTTTTTGGCGTGGCATTTATTGTAATTGAGACGATTAATAAGGGACGCGAGGCGAAGATTTGCTCGCTTTCAGATCTTTCCTTTAAGACGGCGTTTCTGATTGGGATTTTCCAGCTCATTGCCGCGATCTTTCCCGGGACCTCGCGCTCAGGCGCGACAATCGTTGGAGCGCTGCTTCTGGGCGTTTCCCGGACGGTGGCAGCAGAGTTTACGTTCTTTCTGGCGATCCCGGTCATGTTTGGCGCGAGCCTTCTGAAAATCGTAAAATTCGGATTATCCTTTACCAGTACGGAGCTGGCGATCCTGCTGATCGGCATGGTGACAGCGTTTGTGTCATCCCTGATCGTGATCCGCTTTTTGCTGGGCTATATCCGCAAGCATGATTTCAAAGTGTTTGGGTATTATCGAATCGTGTTGGGAGTGGCCGTGATTGCGTATTTTCTCGTGACCGGGGCCTGAAACCAGATGTGTTTTTTCGGCTGCTTTCATGAAAGAGGAGAAAGCAGCCGTTTTTATGCGCAGGGCCGGGCAAGGTATATCCCATGCGAAGCGTGGGATGCCCGCGCCCCCAATCTTTGATTGGGGGCATAACCCGGCGAGGGGTGTTTTGCGGTTAAAGCCGCACCTGGCTCGTGATTGTTTCGGTTATTAATGGGAGGCTGCTATTGATTTTCCAGCGGTTTTCATAATGGAGAGAATGCGGTCGATTTTCCGGATCTCCTGGGGAGATCGGCCGCTTTTCAATGCGTTTATGATGGCGTCGGTTTCATCCTTATTAAAAGACATTTCGCCGTCCTGAGACTGGGAGGCGGACATTAAAAACGGCATCAGCTCACTCTGACTCATCCCCTGCGCCTGTCTGGCCATGGCAAGAAGCGTCTGCAGCTTGGCCGGATCAATTCCGCCCAGTGCCGGATTATTGATCCAGCTGTTTTCCTGTTCACTCATAAAATAGGATTCCTTTCTGCTCAGATTTAAATTCTGCTCCTGCGTTGATTCGAATTGGTCTTTCATTTGAAGCAGGTTTCTATATTTTGTTCTGTTTATCGCTGGTATCAGTTCCTGCTTTGAGCTTCATTTGACAATAATGCCCGACTTGAACATATTCTAATTTTAGCTGAGGTGCTGGAGTTAGCTATCTGCCCCGGGCGGCTCAGAAAAGAGGCTGTACAGTTCGATCATACTCATCATCTGCAATGCCTGGTCAATCATTTCCTGTTCTTTTCCCTCACAATGTTCTCTGACATCTGCCAGAATATCGAGAAAGTCTTCTCCTTCACCGGACTGTCCGGGGGCTGTATTATCGGTTTGAAGCGGATGGGGAAGCTGGCTGTAATACTGCATGACATTTTTCAGTTCCATAAATTTAATCAGCACGGAAAGCATCTGCTGATTATGCATGGAAAGATGCGGCAGGAGGGCTTTGACCAGCTGCAAATGATTTTGATTGGCGATCTGATCCAGCCGGCTAAGCATCCGTTCGCTCCTTCCAGGAACCAGGCAGCCGAAAACGGCAGCTGTGCTTTTGGTTTTATCTTATGCGGCCGGAATCTGCTTTATGACTACTGCGGAGAAATGGCATCCTGAGGATGCAGAGAGCATTTTTCTCTTCTACGAGAGTTGCATTTTCTGCTTTGATAGCAGAAGGAAAAGCAGCCTGCAAATGAATTGTTTTCAGACTGCTTTCATCATAGCACTTAAGATACGGTAGCGGCTATACCATTTGCTACATATTCAGGAATTCTGGTACGCTTATTATGCGTGGTGTTATCACAGATGATTCCAGAAAATCTTTATCTCCAGTAAGCAATAGATCGACTTGCGAGCAGATTGCCGCGCGAAGAATAGGGCGGTCTTTCAAGTCGCGAATCAGATTCTCAGTCTCTGATTCATTTTCGGGTGTAGGAACCAAATGAATATACTGGAGTGCATTAAACAAGAAGGCTTCCAGCTCAGTAAGCCTTTCTGGAAATTTTTCGCGAAATTTTCGATGTAGTTCATCTACAATGTAATCACACATAACCGGTTCGTATGCTCCAGACAATGCCTTGTAAAATGCCTGCGCCGTTTTCCCGTGGGGGAAAAAGGGCTGCCGAGATAATGATGTTTGTGTCCGGCATGATTTTCATTCTTCATTTTCCTCGCGCCTGGAAGCGGTGATCCATGCAGCCACATCCTCTTCGGAAAGAAAGCCCGCTTTTTCTGCTTCCCCTTTCATCTGCTGCTGAAGCTTTTTCATCGCATAAACAGCAGAATTGACGACTCTTACAGAACCATCTTCGACAATAAAGGTTACGCGATCACCAGTACTAACACCAAGAGCAGAGCGAATGTTTTTTGGTATGGTCACCTGTCCTTTGGACATTACCCTTGCATCATTTACCAATGTTTCAGCCATAATAATACCTCCAAATTCAGGAAAAGTAGGGAAGTAGGAATTCCCTACCTGCATTATAACCATTTATGCGCAAAATAGCAAGGTAAAAAGATACAATATCTTCTACCGCGGAATAAAATAGCTAAATTTGAAAAATTTTTTCCTTATACAGGAAACTTTTTGACCTCCTCATACGTCTAAAAGATGTAAACTGTTACAACAGATATTCATGAATGACTGGAACAGGAAAAATCTGGAAGTATGAAACAGCACAGTTATGATTTTGAAAGACGGTGGAAACCATACTGTCCTGGACAGGTAGAAAGGAACAAAGCATATGACAAAAGAACAGCTGGGGAGCCTGATTCTTGCTTCAGAGGATTCCCTGTATCATGTGGCAAAGACTTTGCTGCGGGAGGATGCGGACTGCGCGGACGCAATACAGGAAGCGATTGTAAGCGCTTTTACGAAGCTGCACACACTCCGCAGAGACGAGTATGCGAAAACATGGCTGACCAGAATCCTGATTAACGAATGCTATGATATCCTGCGAAATCAGAAGCATCTGATTTCTATTGAGGAACAGGCCATGCCGGATTGGGAAGTGTCGAAAGGGGATTACTCGGATTTGTATGAGGCATTGGAAACGCTTCCCGAAGAGATGCGGATCTGCGTAACGCTTTTCTACATGGAAGGATACAGCGTCCGGGAAATCGCGTCCATTCTGGAAGTAAACGAGAATACGATAAAGACCCGTCTTTCGAGGGCAAAGGCAAGGCTGCGAAAGAAACTGGAATAAGGAGATTTTCCAGGAATGGAAACGCCCCTCGCTATTGCTCGGCGGATATCCCGCCCAAAGGGCGAGGATGCCCCCGGCGAGGGCAGGCACATCGTCCATGCAGAAAACGCTACGCGTTTGGACGATGCTATGGAATCTCTGAAGAACGGTTGACGGCGTAGTGCCGGAATGAAAAAGGAAAACAATGTAAAGTCGCCAAAAGATTGAGAGGTATCTATATGAATTTAGAAAATTTGAGAGAGGAATTTCCGGAAATGCCGGAAAGTATGCGGACGATGATAGAGCGGGAAGTGGCCGCGCAGATGAGTGTGGAAACGCCCACTCGTAAGGCAGAGCAGCAGCAAAAGCATCGAAGTACAGGGCGAAAAAAGGCAGGAAAAACGTTTCTGCTGGTTGCCGCCGCTGCAGCCATCATGTGTACGACCGTGGCGGCTGGTACAGCCATCCGGGCGCGATTTTTTACGGAGACAGAAGGAAACTATGGGGTAAACATTACCATCGGCTCGGCTGAGACGGAGACAGACTCCGAAGGCTCAATGGCCGCAACGCTTGCCGAACTGGAAGTACCGGAGGAGATTCCGGCAAGTGTGACGGTGGAAGCGTCCTATCTTCCGGAGGGGATGGTGCAGTACAACGACGGCTGGAAGATTGATTATGAGGACGATATCTGGGGCGGAAGCTTCAGCATCGCAGAGGAGATCATGGGTGAGAATCCCGCAGAAACGCAGATTTCGGAAACCAATGTGGTGGACAGCGAGGAACTGGAGCTGAACGGTCACTACGCTGTCTGGCTGGAAAAGGAGTATCTGGATGATGGTTCTGAAAATACAACGCAGATGCTGTATATCCTGTATCCGGAGGTCTGGCGCATTCTCAGGATTTATTGTATGAATGGTAAGGTAACAAAGGACGAGCTGCTTGCGGTCGCGGAAGGACTCATTGTGACCGGCAGTGAAGAAACAATGCTCCTTGCGGACGCCTTGCCCGAGGAAGATGATTTGCCAGAGATAGACGATGATCCTGAGGAGGATGGCGCCTGTACGGCGGTGGAAGCATCCGCTGTGGAGGAAAACCTGCACCAGATCGGGGATTCCTTTGAGATATCTGCCTATTCGGATAGTGAAGCAGATGAGGAGTCTTTCCATACGGTCAGTGTCCGGGTCAGCGAGGTCTGGGTGTCAGACAATATGAGCGCCTTGGGCGATGACTGGCAGAGTATACTGGATTCTGGGATCTATACCAATGACCTGCAGACGTATTCAGACGAAGACGGCAATCTGCTGCCGATACAGATTGATTACGTGAAAGCAGGCGACGGCGTCAATTCTCTGAATACCGTGGTAAAGACGGAGGAAGCGGAACAGAAGCTGATCTGCGCGACAATTGAATATACCAATAACGGAGATGCGGCTCTGCACAATGTTCTGTATAACGCCGACCTGATCACTCTGACAGAGGATGATGACGGCATGATAGCCATTTATGACCGAAGCACGCTTGAGGAGGGGGACTGGGATTACGCGACAATACCCCGCGGCTATGCGATGGACTATTATACCGCCGGCGGAGAGGAAACAAACGGAAGCAATTATATTACTGACCTTTCAGCAGGAGAGACTGTCACGGTTACAGTTGCGTGGATTGTCCGTGCGGATGAGATGCCGTATCTCTATCTGAACATGGAGGGCGGAAGCTATCTGATTTACGTGGAGGATCTGGCAACGGGGTATGTTGATTTCCGGTCGCTGGAGAGTTGAAACATTTCGTTGAAGTAGCTTCCCAGGTGAGATGTAACCGCGAGAACAAAATGTAATTGAAAAAAGCAGATTTGATCGAAAGCCTTGGATGATGTATGCAAGGCTTTCGGTTATTTTAACATTATCTTCCGAATGAAAATTATTTAGGAAGAGAATGGTATAAAGAGGAAACCGGCGTCAGTCTGACGCCGGCCGGATCTGTGAGATGTCGCTGTCGATCATCATGGAATAATTGGTATAGTAGACGACGAAACCGGGCTTTGCCCCATTGGGCTTTTTGACGTGTTTTTTCTCCACATAATCTATTTCGACCTTATCAGCCCCGCGGCTTTTGGAATAAAATGCTGCGAGGCGTGCAGCTTCCTCGAAGGTGGTATCGGAAGGCATGGCACCCTTTGCGCGCACGATCACGTGGGAGCCGGGCACACCCTTTGCGTGGAACCACCAGTCGCTGCCGGAGGCGAGCCGAAAGGTCAGCTCGTCATTCTGGTAATTGTTTTTGCCGACGTAGATATCGTAGCCGTCAGAGGAGAGGTAGTGGTAAGGGCGCGAGGTGATCTTCACCTTTTTGCCGGTATTGCGGCGGCGGATGTAGCCGGCGTCCGTCAGCTCTTCGCGGACCTGCACCAGATCCTCCTCTGCCAGGGCCATATCCAGGAAAGCGCAGATGGATTCCAGATGCTCGATTTCGGCTTTGGTATCACGGGTCAGCTCGCTGAGCGCTTCGAAGGTGCGCTTGAGCTTGCCGTATTTGTCGAAATATTTCTGTGCGTTTTCCTGCGGCGTCAGGGTGGGGTCGAGCGGAATTGTGATCATTTCGCCGGTATAGTAGTTGAGAGCCTCAAAGCTTTTGGCTTTGGGCGGGACATCATAGCCGTAGGTGTGGATCAGCTCGCCGTAGACGCGGTATTTGTCGCGCTTTTCCGTATCCTTAAGCTGCTTTAGCTGCAGCTCGTATTTTTTGCGGCAGCGGTCGAGTGCGGTCGTGGCGATCCGGCGCAGATCCGAGGATTTCTGGCGGATCCGCGTCAGCGTATTCTTCATCGCGTAGTACTGCTCCAGCATTTCGGAGGGTGAGTCAAAATGCCGCACATTTTCGTACAGGGTCAGGGGCAGGGAAGAAAATTCCACGGGAACCTGTTCGTCTGCGTCCTCATAGAAGATGGACGGGGAGAACTGTTTCTCCTTTACCTCCTGTATCATCCGTTCGAATATATGATAAATGTGGGTCATGGCCAGCTCGTCAAAGGACCGTGCGCTCTGCGAGGATTCTACGCCCGCCTCATGGCAGATTTCCTCCGCGACGAGAGGACTGATGCCGGTGTAGGAGGTGTAGATGGCTTTGGCAAGCGGCGCTGGCTTTGCGAAAACCACCGTGCAGAATTCTTCCTGCGAGGTGGCAAGCGGGTCAGCTTTTTCCTGCGTGACTGCGATAAAATACGGCCTTCCGGGCAGCACCTCGCGCACAGAGCTGGTCATTGCGCCGACATGCTTGATGCTGTCGATGATCATGCCGGTGTCGTCGCAGAAAATCAGATTGCTGTGTTTGCCCATCAGCTCGATGATCAGATCCTTGCGGCAGAGATCGCCCATCTCGTTGTAGTGCTCGATTTCGAAATGGATGATGCGCTCCAGACCGGGCTGCCAGATGCGCGTGATCCGGCCATTGGCGATGTGCTTGCGCAGAAGCATGCAGAAATTCGGTGCGGTCATCGGAGAGGGCTTGTTTGTCTGCGTCAGATAGATCAGCGGCAGGCTTGCACTCGCTGAGAGCAGCAGCCGGTACTGCCCTGAAGTGCTTTTCAGAGTGAGCAGAAGCTCGTCCGCCTCCGGCTGCGCGATTTTGCTGATCCGCGCGCCCGTCAGCTTTTCGGAGAGCTCCGCGGTAATATTCGATAAAACAATGCCGTCAAGGGCCATTGGTGATTCCTCCCATCTGGAAATATGATACAAGGAAAGCCGCGCAAGTGAAAATCGGTAGCGTTCTCGATTTGCAAGCAAACTCGGAACATTCTGCGCGATTGTATATCCCGTACGAAGTGCGGGATGCCACCCCGGCGAGGGGCGCGGTACCGTTCTCGATTTGCTGCGCAAATCGGAACATTGCCTGCGTCCATACTCGCTGCGCGAGTACGGACATATGATAAAACAACTTCCCACATAATAGCAGATGTCCTCAAAAAAAACAATGCCGCTCTATTGAGTTTTATGGGAAAAACATGTATACTGGCTCCATATGAGCCTCGCATGGGGATTTCGCCCCGGGGCGCTGACTGACCTGATCGGAATGGAAAGCCTGAGAAAAAGGAGGAATGGCAATGCCTTTAGCAAGAGAGCGGCTTTATACAGTGGAGGATATTGCTGATTTGCCGGATGGACAGCGTGCAGAGCTGATTGACGGAGTGATTTATGACATGTCTACTCCATCGAGACAGCATCAGAAAATCAGTATGGCATTGGCGACAGCGATTCAGAATTATATTGCGGCCCAAAAAGGAAACTGTGAGGTAT
Source organism: Lachnospiraceae bacterium (assembly GCA_021201095.1). GTDB lineage: Bacteria > Bacillota > Clostridia > Lachnospirales > Lachnospiraceae > Choladousia. Next base: position 34,616 of record JAJQFO010000178.1, on the reverse strand, counting down.
ATGCCGCGCCATTTGCCGTGTTTCTCGATCAGAACGATTATAATTATTTCGAGCCGGATATCACCGTGGTCTGTGATCCGTCCAAACTCTCAGACCGTGGTTGTGAAGGCGTGCCGGACTGGATCATTGAGATCGTGTCTCCTTCGACGCAGTCCAGAGATTATGGAATTAAGCTTTTTAAGTATCGTATGGCAGGCGTGAGAGAATACTGGATTATTGATCAAAGAGAAAACCGGATAGCGGTTTACGATTTTGAAAATGACAGTATGTACAAAGCCTACACGTTTTCAGAGCAGGTTCCGGTCGGCATTTATGATGGAGATTTGCAGATTGATTTTTCAAAACTGATCAATTGAGTAAACCATATGATTCGAGCGAAAAAAGAGTAATCGGGCAGGAGAAAAAATGAACGAAGAATACACATCACTCGGCGAGCCTGTGCAGGGGGACCCGGAGGCGATTGCCGGAACGGGCAGTATTGCCGAGCTGGAGCAGTACAGCTATTTTGACGGGACACGGATTCTGAATTCCTGTAATCTGCCGGCGGATTCCCGCAGAGCAGGAGAAAAGATGGCTGCGCAGGGGGCTGTAAAAGACTGCACGGTCTCCTCCGGCTATGAGCGGTATGGACAGGAGGGGGAAATGATCGGCCAGATTTCCTGGCATGTGAAGGAAAAACGCAGGGAGTTTGACACGATCATCACGTTTGACAGACATTCTGTGAAAAAGGCACGGTGTGAGTGTGCGAAATGCATGAAAAAATATGGCCGGTACGGCTGGTATTATGATTCGGATTCGAACTGTGAATATGTGGCTGCTCTTTTATATGTGCTGCGGGACTATCTGCAGGCTCACAACATCGGGGACGCGACAGACCGTGATGCCAGTATTCTGATGGCCACCTACCAGCAGAAACGCACCAATCAGCTGGTCGCCAGTCAGACAGCAAAGGAGGAGAGCCTGACTCTGAAGCTGCGGCTGGTCAAAAAGGACGGAAGGCTTACCGCTACGTTTAAGGTCGGGACGGGGCGGCTGTTCGTGATTAAGGAGCTGGATGAGTTCTGTGCAAATGTGCGCAATGCGGCAACGGCTCGTTATGGGACAAGTACAGAGATTAATCACCGCCGGAGCAATTTCACGGAAGAGAGCAGGAAATGGCTCCGGTTTATCGAGCGGATTGTGCAGGAGGAGTCGGAATTCGCGCAACGGCTCGAGGACGCGACCAGAAATCGTTATTATTACCAGAAATCCGCCAGTGTAGGTAGCATGCTGAATCTGTTTGGCTGGCGCCTGGACGAATTATACAATGAGATGGGCGACGATGCCATAGAATATGAGGATCGTGACGCAGCAAAGACCCGGAAGCTGCTGCTTCACCGCGGAGAGGGGAATCCGCAGATTCGTGTGCAAATCTCTGAGACTATGCTGGACGGGGAGACAGACGAACGGTACGATTCTTCGGCGAAAAGCGAGACGGACGAACGGTATGATCCTCTGGCGGAAATAAGGAAATTAATGGGAGACCGACCGGGAGACGGCCCATCCGGGAATCATTCTTTTTCACGGAACAGGGGACAAGCGGCGTCACACGGAGCCTCCGGGGGTGCAGACAATGCTGACAGAACATTTCACGGGATTGAAGTGGAAGGCTCCCTGCCGGAGCTGTTCTTTGGAATGAACCATGCGTATTATGTGGATGGAGATGTCCTTCGCCGGTCGGAACCGGAATTTCAGGAAAAAATAGAGACTCTTGTCCAGATGACCGATGAATTCGGAGATTTTTCCTTCCGTGTCGGGCGCAACCGGATGGCGGAGTTTTACTATCAGGTGCTGCCGGCTCTGCAGGATGTGGTGCAGGTGATCGAGACAGATCCGGACCGGATTCATGCGTTTCTGCCTCCGAATGTGACCTATGTGTTTTATCTGGACGCGCAGGATGGGGATGTGGTATGCAGCCCGGTTTCCTGCTATGAAGAAAAAGAATGTTCGCTGCTGGATACCATAGAGGAAGACCGAAGCGAGCCGATCGAGCGGTATCGCGACGTCTCGGCAGAGCAGGAGGTCCTTTATCAGATTGCTCCGTGGTTCCCGCAGGTAGATTTTATGCGCCGGGAATTGCGCTGCGGCGGGGATGAGGATCTTATTTACCAGGTCATGACGGAGGGTGTGGAGAAAATGCTGACCCTCGGGGAAGTGCGCTGCACGAACCGTTTCCGCGCCCGCAGACGGATCCGCCAGGTGAAGGTGTCGGTCGGCGTTTCTGTATCCGGCGGGCTCCTGGATCTGGATATCACGACGGATGATGTTCCTCAGGATGAGCTGCTGGATATTTTAAACAGCTACCGGCTCAAAAAGAATTATTACCAGTTGAAGGACGGCTCCTATGTGAACCTTGACGATCATTCGCTGGAGCTGCTTGCAGAGATGATGGATTCCATGCATCTGAAGCCGAAGGAATTCGTAAAGGGCAAGATGCATCTGCCGCTGTACCGCACACTGTATCTCAATAAAATGCTGGAGGAAAATGACAGCGTTTACATTGACCGGGACAGCCGTTTCCGTGAGATGGTCAAGGAATTCAAGACGATCAATGACGCGGACTTTGATGTGCCCAAGAGCCTTTCCGGGATCATGCGCCAGTACCAGAAGGACGGCTACAAATGGCTGCGCACTCTGGAGACCTGGCAGTTTGGCGGCATTCTGGCGGACGACATGGGGCTTGGAAAGACCTTGCAGGTGATCGCGGTGCTGCTGGCCGCTAAGGAGGAACGGGACGCGGATGTGTCTCCGGCACAGCTGCCTTTGGCAGTACCTTCAAAGCACGCAGGCACTGCTGAACCCACAAAGCGTGCAAATGCTGTCAGCAATGCGGAAAGCACAAATGCTGTCAGCATCGCAGAAACAGACAGCGCGAATGCTGTCAGCACCGCAGAAAGCATGAACGCGGTCAGCATTCGGAAGAACCCGGGGACCTCAGAGCCTGCGGTATCTCTCGTGGTGTCACCCGCCTCCCTGGTTTTCAACTGGGGAGAGGAATTCGCCCGCTTCGCTCCGACTCTGCGTATTTTGCTGGTGACGGGGACGCAGGAGGAGCGGCAGAGAAAGATCGCTTCCAGCCGGGAGTACGATGTGCTCGTGACCTCTTACGATCTGCTCAAGCGCGACATTGACCACTACGAGGATATCACATTTGAATATGAGGTGATCGACGAGGCGCAGTATATCAAAAACCATACGACCGCGGCCGCGAAAGCTGTGAAGGTGATCAAAAGCCGGTATCGTTTCGCGCTGACCGGTACGCCGATTGAGAACCGCTTAAGTGAGCTGTGGAGCATTTTTGATTTTCTGATGCCCGGATTTTTATACGCTTATGACACATTTAAGCGGGAGTTGGAGACGCCGATTGTAAAATATCAGGATGAGCAGGCCATGAAGCGCCTGCAGAAGATGACCGGCCCGTTTATTCTGCGCAGACTGAAGGAGGATGTCCTGAAGGATCTGCCTGATAAGCTGGAAGAGGTGCGCTACGTGCGCCTGGGAGAGGAGCAGCAGAAGCTCTATGACGGTCAGGTGGTTCATATGCGGGAAACCATCGCTTCCCAGGATTCTGCGGAATTTAATAAGAGTAAGCTTGTGATCCTGACAGAATTGATGCGCCTGCGTCAGATCTGCTGTGACCCGGCTCTCTGTTTTGACGGCTACCACGGAGAGTCTGCGAAGGCGGACGCCTGCCTGGATCTGATCCGCAGTGCTATGGACGGCGGACACAGGATGCTGTTATTTTCGCAGTTTACCTCGATGCTGGAGATTTTAAAAGGCAGGCTGGACCAGGAGAAGATCGCGTATTTTGTGATCACGGGAGCAACGCCCAAGCAGGAGCGCCTGCGGCTGGTGAAGGAGTTTAACAGCGGCAGCACGCCGGTATTTCTGATTTCTCTGAAGGCCGGCGGTGTCGGACTGAACCTGACTGGCGCGGACATGGTCATCCACTATGATCCGTGGTGGAATGTCGCTGCGCAGAATCAGGCGACCGACCGCGCGCACCGCATCGGACAGACTAAAAAGGTAACGGTGTTCAAGCTGATCGCCAAACATTCCATCGAGGAAAAAATTCTGAAGCTTCAGCAGGACAAGAGCGACCTGGCCGACCAGGTGATCAGCGGCGAGAGCTCCGCGCTTGGCAGCATGACAAAGGACGAGCTGCTCGACCTGCTGGATGGAAATGTGTAGCCGGTAAAATTCATGTTACGAAAATTTATTGACGGTACCGGATGAATCAAGTATAATCGAAACAGTGTAGAAACAGTACAAAGACGCAGCATGGACGCGCGGGCGGGGCTGTTGTACATTAGGGTACGGGTTTCACTCGTGCTGCGCACCTGCTGCGGAGCGCGGGATGCCCATTTAGCCTTCGCTGGATGTATCTCATCCTTTGGCGCGGGATATTCGCCGGCCGAAGCGGAGCGTAGATGGAAGAGAGTAAGTAACGCTACATTGGAGTTTTACAGGAAAGGCAGTATCATGATAAAGAGCATGACCGGCTTCGGAAGATGTGAGTATCTTTCGGGCAGCAGAAAATTTACGATAGAAATACGTTCAGTGAATCACCGTTACTTTGACGTGAATATAAAAATGCCGAAGAAATTCAGCTTTTTTGAATCCGCGATCCGCAGTGAGGTAAAAAGCTTTGTCCAGCGGGGGAAGATGGACCTGTTTGTCAATTATGAAGATTTCTCTCAGGAGACGGCGGCATTAAAATATAATGAAAATCTGGCCGCGGAATATCTGAACAGTTTCCGGCGGATGGCGGAGCATTTCCAGATCAGGGATGATATCACGGCTTCCACTCTGGGACGGTGTCCGGAGGTCCTTTCCATGGAGGAACAGGATATCGACGAGGAGGAATTCTGGGCAGCCCTGCAGCATACACTGCGGGAGGCCTGCGCGGAGCTGTCCGCTGCCCGCGAAAAAGAAGGTGAGGCACTTAAGACCGATATCCTTGACAAACTGGCAAAAATGGACGAAAATATAACCCTTGTCGAGCAGCGTTATCCGCAGATTGTGGCTGAATACCGCCAGAAGCTCGAGGACAAGGTAAAGGAGCTGCTCGCCGATACGCAGATCGAAGAATCCCGTATTGCTTCTGAGGTAGTCATTTACGCGGATAAGATCTGCACCGACGAGGAGACAGTGCGCCTGCGCAGCCATGTGTCGACTATGCGCGCGGAGCTTATCCGGGGCGGAGCAGTCGGGCGGAAGCTGGATTTCATCGCACAGGAGATGAACCGGGAGGCCAACACCATCCTTTCCAAAGCGAATGATCTGGAAACTTCGAATATTGCGATTGATCTCAAGACAGATATTGAGAAGATCCGCGAACAGATTCAGAATATTGAATAAATGTCCTGGATTAAAAAAGAGACATTTTGAGCGGGACTGGATACGTGAACTTTATTCGCGCATTTGTGTAAGAAAATTGGTTCGCGTATTTGTGTACGTGAAATTGATCCGTGCTGAGTGTGCGTGGATGTGTCTGGTATGAAATGGGAGATGAGAATACAATGGCAGAACTGATCAATATCGGCTTTGGCAATCTTGTAAACGCAGAAAAGGTGATTGCCGTGGTAAACCCGGATGCAGCTCCGATCAAGCGTATGGTGCAGAATGCCAAAGAACAGCAGCATGTCATTGATGCAACGCAGGGCCGCCGGACAAAGGCGGTGATTGTCATGGAAACAGAGCAGATTGTGCTTTCCGCTGTGCAGCCGGATACCATTCTGCGCCGATTGACGATTTCCACCCAGATGAAGGGGAAAAAAGACCGGACGGCGTCTGAGACGGAGGAGTTCTGTCAGGATGTAAATGGCGATGAAGGGAGACAGACTTAATGGACAGAAAGGGAATTCTGATCGTGGTATCCGGCTATTCCGGAGTAGGAAAAGGCACCTTAATGAAGAAACTGATCGCACGTTATGAGGATCAGTACGCGCTGTCTGTCTCGGTGACGACGAGAAAACCGAGGGAAGGCGAGGTAGAAGGCCGGGATTATTTTTTTAAGACGTGGGAGGAGTTTGAAGGACTGATCGCCCGCGATGAACTGATTGAGCATGCGGTGTTTTGCGACAACTATTATGGGACGCCCAGAAAATATGTAGAGGAACAGCTGCTTAAGGGCCGTGACGTGATCCTGGAAATTGAGCAGAAGGGCGCCCGCCTGATCAAGGAAAAGGTCCCGGACGCGGTGCTGGTATTTGTGATGCCCCCTGATGCTGCGACTCTGGAAAAAAGACTTCGCGGCAGAGGAACAGAGCCGGAGGAAGTGATCCGACAGAGACTTCTGAAAGCAGTCGATGAGTCAAAATATGTAGAGAATTATGAATATATGATAGTAAATGATGATATTGACCGGGCGGTAGAGGAACTCCACCAGCTCGTCGAGAGCCAGCACAAAGAGCTGGACCGGAATCTTGCGTTTGCCCGTGAGGTTCAGGCGGATCTGCGGAAGCTGGTCGCATGTGCATACCCGGATGGGGAAAAGAAAGGAGAATAAATTATGCTGCATCCATCGTATTCAGAAATAATGAGCGTCGTTAACAAGGACGTGGAGGAGGGCGATACGCCGGTAGTCAACAGTCGGTATTCGATTGTGATGGCGACTGCCAAGCGTGCGCGCCAGATCGTTGCGCGCCAGACCAGAGGCGGAGAAGAAATGAAGCATTTAGCTGTTTCCAAGCCATTATCAAAGGCTGTAAACGAGCTTTATACCGGTCAGCTGCGTATTTTACCGGGAGAGGAAGATGCGGATAGTGAAAAGGAGCCGCCGGTTCTGACAGTGGAGGAAGCTGCGGAACAGATCGCGGCAGAAGAAACCTCAGCGCAGGATGATTCGCTTTCAGAGTCATAAGGAGGAACCGTTTTGAAAAAGGTAAAGGAGTTTAGCGTAAGCTATATCTTCCTTTCGTTTCTGTACGTGGCGATCGGCATTGTTCTTGTGATATGGCCCACGATGTCAATCCGGCTGATTGGCAGAGGTCTTGGCATTATTATGCTTGTGGTCGGAGCCACGTTCGGGGTGATTTATTTTACCAGCGATAAACGGCGGGAAGGTTATCTGCAGATGGAGCTCGTGTTTGCGATTATTTGTCTGGCACTCGGAGTGTTTATTTTGCTGACCCCTGATTTTATGCGGATGGTGCTGCCATTCGCTATGGCGACCGTCTTGCTGGTGGGTGCAATTGTCAAGATACAGACCGCAGTCAGTATGAAACGGCTGTTTGTCAGAAAATGGTTTCTGGGCCTGATCGCCGCGCTGATCATTATTGGTCTTGGCATCTTTCTGCTGGTATTTCCCTTCCCGAAGGATTGGCAGATGCTGCTTTACATTGGCATCTGTCTGATATTAGATGGTATGACCAACCTGTTCGGCCTGCTTTGCATCCGGCTGCGCACACGTAAGCTGGAAAAGATGCAGAAGAATCATCCGGGTGCGGACGTGAGGGCGCTGATAGAGCAGGAAAGAGCGGACGCGGATGCCGCGAAGGCTGATAAAAAGGCCAAAAAACAGGCGAAAAAAAGGCAGGCGGACGAAGAAATTGTAGTCGAGAGTACGGATGTGACGCCGGATGCACAGACGCCGGATGTACAGAGGTCGGATGTACAGACGTCAGATACACAGACGTCGAATATACGGATGCCGGATGCACAGAATGAGAAAAGTTCTGCGTCGGCAGTGGTTCCGGCGGGATGGATACAGAGCACTTCGGCGGATACGAACTCTCCGGAAGGAAAATCAATGGATCAAATGCGGGATGTTTCGCCGGCTGAGAAACCGGCGGACGCGGATTTTGCAGCAGGAAAACCGGCGGACGGAATCTCGCCGGACGGAGGCGAGTCATGAGGGTATTATTTATCTCGCTCGGCTGCGATAAAAATCTAGTCGACTCGGAGGAAATGCTGGGATTGCTCCTGGCACATGGTTATTCCTTTACAGATGATGCTGCCGAGGCAGATGTGATTGTGGTGAATACCTGCTGCTTTATCAATGACGCGAAGGATGAGAGCATCCAGACGATTCTGGAAATGACGGAATACCGAAAGTCGGGCAGCTGCAAGGCTTTGCTGGTGACCGGCTGTATGGCGCAGCGCTATCGTCAGGAAATTCTGGATGAGCTTCCGGAAGTGGATGCGGTGCTGGGGACGACCACTTATGAAAAAATAATCCCGGCGATCGAAAAAGCATTGTCTGGAGAACGCAGCATGGAGGTCGGGCCTCTGCCAGGTGTGAAGAAGGGCAGCGGCTGTCCAACGAGCATGGAAGAATGTGGACAGGATACACTCGGTATTGCTGTTGATGAGCGATTACAGGATGCGCCGGATAGAACTGCTGACGGGCATTCTCAGAATATGCCAGAGATTGCTGATGTCGGACGAACCCAGAACGCGCCCAATATGACTGATGATGGTGATGGCTGTTTGCACCATGCACCGGATGTGCGCGGAAAGCGTGTCGTGACAACAGGCGGCCACTACGCATACCTGAAAATCGCGGAAGGCTGCGACAAACACTGTACCTATTGCATCATCCCAAAGCTGCGCGGATCCTACCGCAGCGTGCCGATGGAACAGCTGGTTGCCCAGGCGGAAAACCTGGCTGCGCAGGGTGTGAAGGAGCTGATCCTGGTCGCGCAGGAGACGACCGTTTACGGTGTGGATTTATATGGTTATAAGTGTCTGCATCTTCTGCTGGAAGCACTTTGCAAAATTGAAGGGCTTCGCTGGATCCGGATTTTGTACTGCTATCCTGAGGAAATTTATGACGAACTGATTGAGACGATACGGCGGGAGCCAAAGATCTGTCATTATCTGGATCTGCCCATCCAGCACGCTTCTGATGCAGTACTGAAACGTATGGGAAGGCGTACGACCCGTGCCGATCTGACTGCGATGATTGAGAAGCTGCGGGAGCGTATTCCGGATATTGTGCTGCGCACGACGCTGATTGCCGGATTTCCGGGTGAAAGCGGGGAACAGCATGAAGAAGCGATGGACTTCATCGATGAGATCGAGTTTGACCATCTGGGAGTGTTTGCTTATTCTCAGGAGGAGGACACTCCGGCGGCATCCATGCCCGATCAGATTGCTGAAAAGACAAAGCAGCATTGGCGGGATGAGCTGATGGAGCTGCAGCAGGAGATTGCTTTTGACCGGGCTGAGGGAATGGTTGGCCGCACGGTGATTGCGATGATCGAGGGAGAATTGCCTGAGGAGGAAGACTGTCAGGTGCCGGAATTTCGGCAGGAATCTGACAGTGCAGAAGCTCCAGGGCAATCGGAAGCTGATGGACAGTCGGATATGGAAGCGGTGCGGCAGCCATTGGAAAATCCTTCTGCTGTGATAAAGAGGGTTGGCGCTTATCATGTATATGTAGCCCGCACGTACGGTGATGCACCGGATGTGGATGGACTGCTGTTTATCCGCACACCAGAGACTTTAATGTCGGGAGACTTTGCCCGGGTACGGATCACCGGGGCGCGGGAATATGATTTGATTGGAGAGATCGCGGATGAATTTACCGAATAAACTGACAATGCTTCGTGTGTGCCTGGTGCCGGTATTTGTTGTACTGATGCTGGCAGAGGGCATTCCCTATGGAAATATCTGGGCTGGAGTGCTTTTTATAGCAGCGAGCCTGACAGACACGTTGGATGGTTATCTGGCCAGAAAAAATAATCTGGTAACAGACTTTGGAAAATTTATGGATCCGATCGCAGATAAGCTTTTAGTCTGCTCGGCGATGATCTGTCTGGTTGCGCAGGAAAAGCTGGCGGCCTGGATGGTGATCATTATCATCGGACGGGAATTCATCATCAGCGGTTTCCGTCTGGTGGCATCTGACAAGGGAACGGTGATTGCCGCCAGCTACTGGGGCAAGTTCAAAACGGTTTTTCAGATGATTATGATTGTGATGCTGATTTACGACTTTGGCGAGGTGTGGAATCATCTGGCACTGGCTGTGACCTGGATCGCTCTTGTACTGACGGTGGTTTCCATGATCGACTATCTCAGGAAAAACTGGAGCATCATGGACGGGCAGATGTGAGCCGGAGGCCGAAAGCATCTGACTGTGTGAATTAGAAAAGAACAATGTCAAAATAGCAATGTCGAAAGTAAAAACGCCTTTCAAGGTTCTCTTTCTCTGCAGCTTTTCTGTATCATCAGACCAACAGCGCATTGGAGATGGAGCCTGTGAAAGGCGTTTTCGAATGCCTTATTTCTTGTTTTCCAGTTCTGCCTTTTTCATCGCGCGCACCTTCAGCGGCAGTCCAAACAGGGTAATGAAGCCGCTTGCGTCGTGGTGATCGTAGAGATCGCCGGTCGTGAAGGAAGCCAGGGATTCGTTGTACAGAGAATAAGGAGAGGTCGTCCCGGCCTTGATGATGTTGCCCTTGTAGAGCTTGAATTTCACTTCGCCAGTTACATTTTCCTGCGTCACATCGACGAACGCTTGAATGGCCTCGCGCAGCGGTGTGAACCATTTGCCCTCATAGACGACCTGTGCAAACTGGCTGCCCAGCTTTTTCTTGGTCTCCAGCGTTTCGCGGTCAAGAATCAGTTCTTCCAGCTGCTCGTGTGCAGCCATCAGGATTGTGCCGCCGGGGGTTTCATAGACACCGCGGGACTTCATACCGACTACACGGTTTTCCACGATGTCCACAATGCCGATGCCGTGCTTGCCGCCGAGTGCGTTCAGCTCTGTAATAATCTCAGATACTTTCATTTCACGGCCATTCAGGGTCTTCGGAATGCCCGCCTCAAAGGTCATGGTCACATATTCGCCCTGATCCGGCGCTTTTTCCGGTGTCACGCCGAGTACCAGCATGTGGTCATAGTTCGGCTCGTTGGCCGGATCTTCCAGCTCCAGACCCTCATGGCTGATGTGCCAGAGATTGCGGTCGCGGCTATAGCTTGAATCCTGTGAAAATGGGAGATGGATGCCGTGCTGCTCACAGTAGGCAATCTCGTCCTCACGGGACTGCATCGTCCATACATCTGTCATTCTCCACGGAGCGATGATTTTGATATCCGGAGCGAGAGCCTTGATCCCCAGCTCGAAACGGATCTGGTCATTTCCCTTGCCGGTTGCGCCGTGGCAGATCGCCACCGCGTTTTCCTTGCGTGCGATTTCGACCAGCTTTTTCACAATTGCCGGACGTGCCATTGAGGTGCCGAGCAGATATTTGTGCTCATATACGGCGCCTGCCTTTACACATGGCATAACAAAATCATCACAGAACTCATCAACAATATTTTCAATATATAGCTTGGAAGCGCCGGAGAGCTTCGCCCGTTCGTCGAGGCCGTCCAGCTCGTTGCCCTGTCCGACGTCGATGCAGCAGCATACTACGTCGTAGTCAAAATTCTCCTTTAGCCACGGGATGATCGCGGTCGTATCAAGCCCGCCTGAATACGCCAGAACTACTTTTTCTTTCATAAGTTTTTCCTCCTCCGTTTTTTATCGTAAACGGCAGCAGCCGTTTTACTCTGAAACCGTTTCCCGCGAGGCTGAGTCCTCGCGGTGCTTTGTAAAATATAACGCAACTGCTCCGATTATGCAAGTGAGAATTGCGCTGAAATATCAGGGGAGTGAATCTGCAGGGAAGGAATCCTCACCGGAACCATAAGGAAGACGGATATCTGCCAGGTCCTCGAAGCGAATGACCTGATGGATCTCGCCCTTTTCGCCCATTTCTCCGGTGCTTATTTTAATCGAATGGAACAGGTTGTCGAGCTCCGAGACGGTACCTGACAGGCTGATATAATAGCCTGTCCCATCACCGGAGGAGTCAGGCTCAAAGTACAGGACGGTGATGTTCATCCCCTTTCTGACCTGCAGGAGTTTGTCAGAAAGAATTGCGGATTCTTCTTCGGACAGAGTGATCCTGGCGGAGCGGAGCAGCCTGCCGGTTTCTTCAAAAAGGCGGTCACTGTGTCCCCTCAGGGCGGCAAAAGGCGCAAATATTTTAGCACGATCCTGAAGAGACATTTTCGGATGCCTGCGGTAGACGGATGGGTCTGCGGGCCAGGAGCAATGGATGATATCCCTGTATTTTTCTTCTGCCTCTGTCTCAGAACCTCCTGCTGCCGCTGATGACTTTTCTGTTGCCGAGAAAATTGCTGCTTGTGTAGTTGTTTTTGTCATGAGAATCCCTCTGCTGTTAAAGCTGTTTTTGCTTTGTAAAATTCTGATTTTCCGCCAGGCGGCAGCACAAATCCTTTTTGCGCAGATTTTGGCAGCGGAATAGCCTTTGGCGGGTGATTTTGAATGTATGCATTGTTTCATTCGCCGCTTCGGTGACCACCGATCTGCCCGTTCCGCTCGCGCATGGTGGCGCCTTCCAGATAGCTGGTTCCTTTTAAAACGGCATTTTTGCCGTAACGCTTTTTGATGGAAGCCATTGCGGACTGCATTTTTCGCTCGCGTTCCTGTTTGGCGGTGTCGGTGAACAGATCCATCTGATAGCATCCGTCATCTTCGGACAGGTGTCCGGCGGAAATGCTGATTTTCCGGATGGTCAGACCTGGCTCGGCAATGCTTTCAAAAATGCCGGAGACAGCATCAATAATTATGCTGCCGAGGTTTGTCGGGGAGTTAAGCCGGGTACTGCCATGGGCAGGCTTGGGGACGAGCCGTCCATAGTGGTCAGATTTTACATCGCTGTATACTCTGCCTTTATCGACATTCTCACGGTCATAGGCGATATCCAGTGTCAGCAGATCTGTGACCAGACTTTTTTCAGTAAGCTGCAGTATCAGACTGTCTGCCATTTCCCGCACAATGATTTTGGCTTTGTCGAAATCGTAGGGCTCGGACAATACCTGGCCTTCGGTGAGGCTGTGATTATCTGCTTTATAATTTTTGATATGCGCCATGGTCACAGGCTCGATCCCCCATGCGTGATCAATGAGGATTTCCGCATTGATGCCGAAGGTGCTGTAAAACCATTCCGGGTTAGACAGACTTTCCCGGGCCACGTCGCCCATGGTATACAGGTAGTGCTTTTCCAGCTTGCGTGCGGTTGCGCGGCCGACCTGCCAGAAGTCCGTCAGCGGCGTGTGTGTCCACAGCTTTGCGCGGTAGCTGTATTCGTTCAACTGCGCGATGCGGACGCCATCCTTATCTGCCGGTACGTGTTTTGCCACGATGTCCATGGCGATCTTTGCCAGATAAAGATTTGTGCCGATGCCGCCTGTGGCCGTGATGCCGGTAGCATAGAGAACATCCCGGATCATACTCATGCACAGTTCGCGCGCGGTCATATGGTAGGTCTGCAGGTAAGCTGTGGCATCGACAAATACCTCATCTATGGAATAAGAAAAAATATCTTCCGGGGCGATATATTTCAGATAAATGGAGTAAATCTGTGCAGAAGTCTCTACGTATCGCTTCATCCTTGGAGGAGCCACAATGTAGGACAGCTTCAGCCGCGGATCCTTCGAGAGCGCCTCCGCGTCAAAAGAGGAGGACGAAAATGCGGCGCCGGGGTTGGCGCTGATCTGGCGCAGGACACGCAGACGCTCCGCGTTGATGTTTTCTACTGCCTGGATTACCTCAAACAGCCGGGCACGTCCGGGGATTCCGTAGGCCTTCAGGGATGGGGACACGGCGAGACAGATGGTCTTTTCCGTCCGGGATTCGTCTGCTACGACGAGATGAGTAGTCAGCGGATCCATGCGGCGGTCTGCACATTCGCAGGATGCAAAATAAGATTTTAGGTCAATGGCGAGATAGGTTCTGTCCATAGTGAAACGAGTGCTCCTTTCCTGCCGGGAGAACGGCCTGCGTTCGGTTCTGATTTGCCGAGGCTGCCGGAAGGCATCGGCCGCAATTCTGCCGAGGCTGCCGGAAGGCATCGGTCGCAACTCTGTCGAGGCTGACGGAAGATGCCGGCTGCAAATGAAACGAACCGATAACGGTATCTGGCCTGAATCCGTCCGGCCGTGAATCATCCGGCAGCCGTGATTTCCACAAACCATCTCCCGCGTCTGCCGGGAAAGTAATCATCGGCTTTTTCATAAAACAGATGCTTTCGTTGTCCTTTGATGACCACGGTGTAGCAATCGCCCAGGAGGCAGCCGCCGACAGTATCTGCCGGCCGAAAGTCCCGGACTTCTTCGATCTGGAAGATGCGTCCGTCAGGCCAGGTGATCGATTTTGGTTGTATGTAGCCGGTCGCATCGGTGTCGGAGTTGACCGTTACATAGACTTTTTCCTTATGTGGGTGCAGGATCTGCGCTTTTGGATGCATGTAATGTCACCTCCTCCTGTAAAAATTAATTCAGTACCCGGCCGATGATTTCAAAACGGCAGTAAGGGGATATCTGCTTTGACGGATACTTTTTATTATAGGAAATCAGAGAAATCTTTGGATGCAGGATGCCGTCGCAGAAGTATTCGCTGTACTCGCTCTTATCCGGCATTTCTTCGTGATATTCTTTGATATAACCTTCCCCGTCGCAGATAAAGATTCCTACTTCTCCGGGGTTCAGCTCGCTGCACTGCTGGACCCAGACAATCTGACGGTCCATATAGACGGGCTCCATGCTGTCTCCCGAGATGCGGATGCCGAAATCCGTCCCGTCCGGGATCTGGGAAACCGGATAGAGTATTTCGGTGAACTGATCTTCGTCCAGAAAGCTTCCCGTGCCCGCGGACGCCAGGTTGCTGCTCACCCGGATGAGCCGTTTCTCTACCTCTTCGGCCAGATTTGTGATCCTGCGGCGTGATACAGGCACATACTGGCCGGAGGCAATCATGGCTTCCTTCATAGCCTGGAGGATTTTTAATCCCTTCTGGTTTAGTTCAGGAGAGTAGTCTGCGGCCTCCGGGGTTTCACCCAGAAAAAACTCGCCGATCTGATCAATGCGGCAAATGTCGCAAAAAGCGAGAAACTGCAGAACACCGGGAAACGCATCGCCCTTTTCCCATTTGCTGATTGCTCCCGCAGAAACACTGGCGCCGTATGCCGTAAGCGCTGCGGAGAGATCTTTTTGACTCAGGTTCCTCATTTTTCTGGCTTCGGCCAGTTTTTTTCCGATGACATTGTGCTCTTTCAGTTCAGTAATATTAAAGCGCGGACTGCCGGAATGCGCATCGGGTGTGAAAGGGACGATTTTTTTCCCGTAATATGTCATATCATTTCCTCCGTGTTGCACAGATTATACATCGCTTAAAATTCGATGTCAACAATAAAAATCGAAAAATATTAGAAAAAAATGGAAGCGGTGTTCTGTTTCTGCGATCGAAACGGCCGATGTGTATAGCTGGAATGTAATAGAAAATCAGGCGACAGAGTTTCTGACATATGCCAGGAACAGAGGTTGACAGACTTGAAAGACTGTGGTACGATCGTTGCGGTTTGCAGCCTTGCTCCCGGTGCAGGACAAAACCGGGGGATAGTGCCGTCTGCTCAGGCTGATGGGTGAACCGTTATATTGAAAAAAGAGTGTGCCGTCTGCTCAGACGGGCGGGTGAGCGGTTATGGCTATAATTATGGAAAGAACATATCGCCTGTCAGGCGGCGGACGAGTGGAAGGTAAGGAATGTACCGTCTGCTTAAGAGGCGGACGAGGAAAATAAAGGAGGAAAATAAAATGGCAGATGCTACATGCAGCAGCGCGTCGAGCTGTGACAGAGAAAGCTGCGAGGGCTGCCCGAGTGCGAATGGCGGAAAGCCGGAGAGCATGCTTGAGGAGCTGAATGCGTATTCCGAGATCAAGCACGTGATTGGTGTAGTCAGCGGAAAGGGAGGCGTGGGAAAATCGATGGTGACTGCGTCTTTAGCGAATATTCTGGCTTCTAAGGGATTTCGTGTCGGTATCATGGATGCAGATATTACGGGACCGTCGATTCCGAGAATGTATGGAATGACCGGGCTGGCGGAAGCGGACGATCAGGGAATTTATCCGAGACTGACAGACAACGATATTAAGGTGATGTCGATCAACCTGCTGCTTCCAAATCCCGAGGATCCGGTGATCTGGCGGGGGCCGATTCTGGCGGGCCTGGTAAAGCAGTTTTGGCACGACGTGATCTGGGGCGAGCTGGATTATCTGCTCGTGGATATGCCTCCCGGCACCGGCGATGTGCCGCTGACGGTCTTTCAGTCCCTGCCGGTGGACGGCATCTTTGTTGTGACTACGCCGCAGGATCTGGTAAAAATGATTGTAAAAAAAGCATATAATATGGCAGAGACGATGCACATCCCGGTACTCGGCCTGATTGAGAATTACAGCTATCTGGTATGCCCGGACTGCGGGAAAGAGATTCCGGTGTTCGGCACGAGCAAGATTCAGGAGGTCGCGGACGAGATGGGGATCCTTGTCGCCGGGAAAATGCCGATTGATCCGAAGCTGTCTGAGCTGACCGAAGCGGGGCATTTCGCGCAGGCGGAGAATGCTTATCTGGAGCCTGCGTATGCGGCGCTGCAGGTGCTGGATGCATGCGGACGGTAGCAGGATCTGCTTAAAGCGGATTTCAGAAACGCCCGGAACAGGTGTTGACAGAGTTTTTTATGAGTGTTATAGTAAGGAACATGTAAGAAGCGCTGAGATAAACGTGGAAACATACAAGGCAGTGACCGGCGGATGCGCTGTTATCGTATACTGGACGGCGGATTTACAGCAGGTTACAAAAAGAAACAGGATAGAGGTTGCGCGGTTCATAAGTACTCCATCGGATGCGCTCAGGGGCAGAGGAGGATGGAGGAAAGGGAAACGCGCCGAAGAGAGGCAGTGCCTGAAGCTGTTTTTTCTGGGCATAAGGTGAAAAACCTTATGACTGTCATCGCAAGGCGATGGAGAGCTATCTGAAGATCCGTTTTTCGAATTCTTTGGGGACTGCTCGCCAGTCCCTTTGCTTTGCGAAACAGTTCGCGCCATAATAATAAGGAGGTTTTCGTATGGCAATTTTTGAAGGAGCGGGAGTAGCAATTGTCACACCGATGCACGAGGATGGCTCGGTAAATTATGAAAAAATGGGAGAGCTGGTGGAAATGCAGATCGCGGGCGGCACGGACGCCATTATTGTCTGCGGTACAACCGGAGAGTCCTCCACGCTTACTCATGAAGAGCATCTGGACGTGATCCGGTATGTGATTGAGAAAACCGCAAAGCGGATTCCGGTCATTGCAGGTACGGGGTCCAATTGTACAGAGACAGCGATTTATCTTTCTACAGAAGCAGAAAAAATGGGGGCAGACGGCCTTTTGCTTGTCAGTCCGTATTACAACAAGGCGACACAGAACGGCCTGAAGAAGCATTATTCCCAGATTGCTTCTTCCGTATCACTGCCGATTATTCTTTACAATGTGCCGAGCCGGACCGGCTGCAATATCCTTCCGGAAACGGTCGCGTGGCTGGTAAAAAATGTGGAAAACATTGTCGGCGTGAAGGAGGCTTCCGCAAATATTGAACAGATAGCAAAGCTGATGAGTATCGCCGGGGAGGATATTGAGCTGTATTCCGGCAATGACGCAGAGATCGTGCCGATTATGGCGCTCGGTGGCCGGGGCGTAATTTCGGTTCTCTCTAATGTTGCGCCGCGCCAGACACATGAGATTGCAGCTGCATTTCTGGAGGGCGATGTGAAAAAAAGCTGTGCGCTGCAGCTTGAAGCAATTGATCTGATTGAGGCACTTTTCTGCGAAGTGAACCCGATTCCGGTGAAAAAAGCGCTGAATCTGATGGGCATGGAGGTCGGACCGCTGAGAGCTCCGCTGTTTGAGATGGAGGAGGCAAACGCCGCCCGTCTGGAAAAGGCGATGAAGGATTACGGCCTGCTGTGAGAAAGAAAGATTGCGCATGTGCCGCAGCATTTCTGTATGGATGGTGCTGCAGCCAAGAAGCTCAGGGCACGCTGAGTGAATCTTTTACTCAGCACTCTGAATGGGGGATGCGGTTGTGCCTGCGCGCGGTTTTCTGACCAGATGGCAGATATTTTGGAGTAGAATGAGATGATAAGAATCATAATGAGTGGCTGTTGCGGCCACATGGGGCATGTAGTGACGGAGATTGTAGAAGAACGACAGGATATGGAGATTGTGGCCGGGTTTGATGTGATGAATTCCGGCGATCTGCCCTACCCGGTATTTGCTTCTCCTGCGGATTGCAGTATGGAAGCGGATGCCGTGATCGATTTTTCCTCGGTAAAGGCTTTGGACGGACTGCTTTCGTACTGCGTAGAGAAACAGCTGCCGGTGGTGCTTTGCACGACTGGATATACGAAGGAGCAGCAGGATCAGATTGCCGAAGCGTCCAAAAAGGTGGCGATTTTACGATCTGCCAATATGTCTCTGGGGATTAATCTTTTGCAGGCTCTTTTGAAGGAGGCGGCAAAAGTGCTTGCCCCGGCCGGTTTTGATGTGGAGATTGTGGAAAAACACCACAACCGAAAGCTGGATGCGCCCAGCGGTACGGCGCTTGCCCTGGCAGACAGTGTCAATGAGGCGATGGACGGTATGTATGAGTATACGTACGACAGAAGTCAGGAGAAAAAACGCCGTGAGAAGACTGAAATTGGTATCAGCTCCGTGCGCGGCGGCACCATTGTCGGAGAGCATGAGGTGATCTTCGCCGGACTGGACGAAGTAATCGAGCTGAAGCATACGGCTTATTCCCGAAGCATTTTTGCGAAGGGCGCTGTGCAGGCAGCAGCCTTCCTGAAGGGGAAACCGGCCGGATACTATGGCATGGATGACGTGATTCAGCTGGATAAATAGGACCGGAGGATGCCGGCGCGGCACGAAAAAGACATTCGCGGCTGGATTTATGCCAGGATGCACATAATATAACTTACAAGAAGTTCGCCGCGCTTGCGGGAGCGAACTTCGTAAGTTAACGACAGGGTTCTGCGAAGCAGGTTCCTGGAGTATAACTTATCGGAAGGAGAGGGTGCTGAGCGCCAGTGGCGTCTACACTTCGTTTCGGTCCGTCCTAAACGCGTGCCACTGGCACGCAGGACCGTTTTGCACCGACCGGAGCGGAAGCGGAGAGCTTGCGTACTCTCACCCGATAAGTTAGCGGCAGAATTGCCAGATTCTGGAGCATTATGCGAAGTGCTTTTCTTCGCATAATATAAAAATCCGCAGGCGGACACCGCCTGCGGGGAAAATATGATACGCAGAAAGAGGAAAATTTACCATGATAAAGGTAGTGAAGTTTGGCGGAAGCTCTCTGGCGAGCGCGGAGCAGTTCCGCAAGGTCGGAGCGATTATTCATGCGGAAAAGGAACGCAGATTTGTGGTTCCGTCGGCTCCTGGCAAACGATTTCCAAATGATACAAAAGTAACGGATATGCTCTATGATTGTTACCATGCAGCCGGAAGAGGCGATATCAGCGCGAAGATCGCAGCCATTGCAGCGCGCTATCAGGAGATCATCGACGGGCTGGGGCTGGAGCTGGATCTGACAGAAGAGTTTGCGACTATCAAGGAACAGTTTGAAGCACATTCAGGCAGCGATTACGCGGCCTCCAGAGGAGAATATCTCAACGGGCTGGTGATGTCGGCATATCTGGGATTTCCGTTTATTGATGCGGCAGAGGTCGTGTGTTTTGACGAAGACGGTGTTTTTGAGCCGGAGCGTACGAACAATGTCATGAAGGAACGGCTGGCCGGAATGGAGACGGCGGTTATCCCGGGCTTTTACGGCGCAATGCCGGACGGGAGCATTAAGACCTTTTCGCGCGGCGGCTCGGATATTACCGGCTCCATTGTTGCACGTGCGGTGCACGCGGATTTGTACGAAAACTGGACGGATGTATCCGGCTTTCTGCTCTGCGATCCGAAAATTGTGGACAATCCGGCAACGATCGAGACCATTACTTACCGGGAGCTGCGCGAGCTTTCTTACATGGGAGCGCAGGTGCTGCATGCGGATGCGATTTTCCCGCTCCGTAAGGAAGGAATCCCGGTCAATATCCGCAATACCAACCGTCCGCAGGATTCGGGCACACTGATTGTAGAAAATACCTGCCGGCAGCCGGACTATACCATCACTGGCATTGCGGGAAAGAAGGGCTTTTGTGCGGTGACGATTGAGAAGGATCAGATGAATTCGGAGGTCGGCTTCGGGCGCAAGGTGCTGCAGGTGTTCGAGGAGAATGGGATTTCGTTCGAACATACGCCGTCCGGGATCGATACGTTTACCGTGATCGTTCACCAGAGCGAGTTTATGAAAAAAGAGCAGAGTGTAATTTCCGGTCTGCACCGCGCGGTGAACCCGGACACGCTGGATCTGGAATCGGATCTGGCGCTGATCGCGGTCGTGGGCCGCGGAATGAAGGCGATGCGCGGCACGGCAGGCAGGATTTTTTCCGCACTGGCGCACGCAAACATCAATGTCAAAATGATTGACCAGGGCTCCAGCGAGCTGAATATCATTATCGGCGTGAGGGATGATGACTTCGAACGTGCGATCCGTGCAATTTATGATATTTTCGTGCTGACACGCGCGTGACGGCAAAGATGGACGTACTGCTTTTGCGGCAGAAACAGTTCTGATGCTGAGAAACAGAGCGCTTTATGTGGTCTGCGGACCGGATGACGCCAGGAAACGGTTTACGCTGGTCTGCGGACAGAATGGTGCCAAGAAACAGTTCAAGCCGGTTTGCGGCCGGGATAAGGACAAAAAATGGATTTTCTGACAGCACAGCTATTTGCATATAAGATAGAAGAAAACGGCGCGGTAATACTGCGCTGTTTTTCGCGTGACAGTCACATAAGGATTCCCGGGCGAATCGCGGGGGCGCCGGTTGTGGGGCTTGCACCCTACGCTTTTTCAGCGCATATGGATGAAAATGTCCTGTATGATGCGCTGCGCGAAGGCAAGGCGTGGGTGGCTGAGCCTGATACAGGAGCGACTATACAAAATAATACATATACATCTGCGGGGCAGGAGTTATCGCGCTTGCCGGCTGCATGTGCGGAGAAATCTGTGCACGGAGTGCAGGATACATCTCATCCATCAGAAGCGTGTTCGGGAAAAACCGTATCCGAAGAACGGGACATGTCACACATGCCGGCTGTATACGCAGAGAAAGCTTCCGCTGCCTGCCCTGCCATGTGTGGAGAAGCCCTGGAGGAGATCATTCTCCCGCTCTCACTTCACTATGTGGGCCGCTATTGCTTTTATAATTGCTCGAATCTGCGGCGCCTGGAATTTTCCGGAAGTCTCACTGACTGGGGGAGCGGCTGCTTTACCGGCTGCCATCAGGTAAAGGAGCTTTGCGTCTGTGCAGATCCGGATGGTGAAACCGGCCTGAAGCAGGTGCTGGACGAGCTGCCGGAGAGTCTGAAGGTGGAATTTTGCGTGCCATTAAGAGAACAGGCTCGTGCAGACTCCATGGCTATGGATTGCGAAAAGCCGGTAAATGATAGCACCGTTTCAACTGGGAAATGTGAAAGTCCGGCAGAGACAGAACTTGCCTCTGAGGACGAGGCAGAGGTTGAAAGAAGGATCTGTGCCCGTCTGGTCTTTCCAGAGTTTTACGAAGAAGGTGTAGAGAACACGCCTGCCCGGATCCTGGAAACACATGTCCACGGGACGGGGATCCGCTATCGGAACTGTTTTCCGAAAAATCGGCTGGACTTTTCTCAGTACGACGCGGTTTTTCCATACGCGCGGGCGCAGGAAAACGAGGAGCTGCTGCTTGCGCTTGTGCTTGGGCGGCTGCGCTGGCCTTACCGGCTGAAAGCTGAGGCACAGAATGCGTATGAAGAATATGTCCGGGAAAATCTGCTTATGTTTGGCAAATACTTTCTGGATGAAAAGGATCCGGAAGGACTGCGCTGGTTTCTGGAACGGTTTGCGGGCACGCAGGAGACGTGCCTGAGAGAACTGTCGGAATATGCCAACCGTAAGGGAGATACCGGGGCGGTGAGTATCCTGATGGATTTTGGCAATTCTCATCGTACGGCTGCGCTGCGCAGAAGGCGTCTGGAGCTGTGAGATTCTTTATATAGCTGTACAGCAAAAAATACAAAAATTTGTCGGAAAAATCGAAATGGAGAAATAGACAAAGAAACTATTCTGTGATACAATTAAATCCAAATGAAAGTAAAGCGATGAGTAAAACGACTCAGGTCGTTTGCTGTAATAAGTCGTTTACTATTTAATAAGGAGGTATTTTTTCAATGGCTAGAAAAATGAAGACCATGGATGGTAATCATGCCGCGGCTCATGCGTCCTATGCATTTACAGACGTAGCTGCGATCTATCCGATTACCCCATCCTCTGTTATGGCAGAGGCGACGGATGAGTGGGCAACACAGGGACGGCTGAATATTTTTGGCCAGACTGTGCAGGTGACCGAGATGCAGTCCGAGGCTGGTGCCGCAGGTACCGTACATGGCTCTCTGGCAGCAGGCGCACTGACCACTACATACACCGCTTCTCAGGGTCTGCTTCTGATGATTCCGAACCTGTACAAGATCGCAGGCGAGCGTCTGCCGGGCGTTTTCAACGTATCTGCCCGTGCTCTGGCGAGCCACGCGCTTTCTATTTTCGGAGATCATTCTGATGTATATGCCTGTCGTCAGACTGGCTGCGCGATGCTCTGCGAGTCCAGCGTGCAGGAGGTTATGGATCTGACGCCGGTAGCACATCTGGCGGCGATTAAGGGACGCATTCCGTTTATCAATTTCTTTGATGGTTTCCGTACCTCCCACGAGATCCAGAAGATCGAGACCTGGGATTACGAGGATCTCAAGGAAATGACCGATTTCGATGCGATCCAGGCGTGGAGAGACCAGTGCCTGAATCCGAATCATCCGTGCCAGAGAGGCTCTGCACAGAACCCGGATATCTTCTTCCAGGCTCGCGAGGCCTGCAATCCGTACTACGATGCGCTTCCGGCGATCGTTCAGGAGTACATGGACAAGGTAAATGAGAAGATTGGTACCGATTATAAGCTGTTTAACTATTATGGCGCTCCGGATGCAGAAAAGATTATCATCGCGATGGGTTCTGTGTGCGACACCATCGAGGAGACCATCGATTATCTGCGTGCGGCTGGTGAGAAGGTCGGCGTTGTCAAGGTTCGCCTGTATCGTCCGTTCTGCGCAGACGCTCTGATCGAGGCGATTCCGGATACTGTTAAGCAGATTTCCGTTCTTGACCGTACAAAAGAGCCGGGTTCTCTGGGCGAGCCGCTTTACCTCGACGTAGTGGCAGCTCTGAAGGGCAGCAAGTTCAACGACACTCCGGTCTACACAGGACGCTATGGCCTTGGTTCCAAGGACACGACTCCGGCACAGATCGTAGCTGTTTACAATAATACCGAGAAGAAGCGCTTCACGATCGGTATCAATGATGATGTGACGAACCTCTCTCTGGAGATCGGCGCTCCGCTGGTAACCACTCCGGAAGGCACGACCAACTGCAAGTTCTGGGGCCTTGGCGCAGACGGTACCGTTGGCGCAAACAAGAACTCCATCAAGATCATCGGCGACAATACTGACATGTATGCGCAGGCATATTTTGATTATGACTCCAAGAAATCCGGCGGTGTGACCATGTCCCACCTGCGTTTCGGCAAGAAGCCGATTAAGTCCACCTATCTGATTCACAAGGCAGATTTCGTAGCCTGCCACAATCCGTCCTATGTACGCAAGTACAATATGGTACAGGAGCTGGTAGACGGCGGTACCTTCCTTCTGAACTGCTCATGGGATATGGAAGGCCTTGAGAAGCACCTTCCGGGACAGGTGAAGGCATTTATTGCGAATCATAACATCAAGTTCTACACCATTGACGGTGTGAAGATCGGTATCGAGACCGGCATGGGACCGACCCGTATCAACACCATCCTTCAGTCTGCATTCTTCAAGCTGACCGGTATCATTCCGGAGGATCAGGCCATTGACCTGATGAAGGCAGCTGCGAAGGCAACCTACGGCCGCAAGGGCGATGACGTTGTTCAGAAGAACTGGGCAGCGATCGATGCCGGCGCAAAGCAGGTCGTAGAGATTCAGGTTCCGGAGAGCTGGAAGACGGCTGAGACCGAGGACATCATTGCGAAGGATGTGACCGGCACAAGAAGTGATGTTGTGAAGTTTGTCAATACGATCCAGCATGCGGTAAACGCACAGGAGGGCAACAGCCTCCCAGTATCCGCGTTTACAGATTATGTAGATGGTATGACACCGTCAGGCGCTGCCGCTTATGAGAAGCGTGGTATCGCAGTGGATATTCCGGTATGGAATCCGGAGAACTGCATCCAGTGCAACCGCTGCTCCTATGTCTGCCCGCACGCAGTTATCCGTCCGGTAGCAATGACCGATGAGGAAGTGGCAGCAGCTCCGGCTGATATGAAGACTCTTCCGATGACCGGTATGGCAGGATATAAATTCGCGATCGTTGTTTCTGCACTGGACTGCACAGGCTGCGGTTCCTGCGTAAACGTCTGCCCGGGCAAGAAGGGCGCGAAGGCGATCACGATGCAGAATATGGAAGCAAACGCAGAGTCTCAGAAGTACTTTGATTATGCAGTAGAGCTTCCGGCAAAGACCGAGGTTATTGACAAGTTCAAAGAGAATACCGTAAAGGGTTCCCAGTTCAAACAGCCTCTGCTTGAGTTCTCAGGCGCATGCGGCGGCTGCGGCGAGACTCCGTACGCGAAGCTGATCACACAGCTCTTTGGCGATCGGATGTACATCGCGAACGCGACTGGCTGCTCCAGTATCTGGGGCAACTCCTCACCGTCTACTCCGTACACGGTGAACGCACAGGGCAAGGGTCCGGCATGGGACAACTCCCTGTTCGAGGACAACGCTGAGTTTGGTTATGGTATGCTGCTGGCTCAGAGAGCGATCCGTGACGGTCTGAAGACCAAGGTACAGGCGCTGCTGGAGTGCGACTGCTGTGGTGAGGATGTGAAGTCTGCCGCACAGGAATGGCTGGATACCTTCAGCGTAGGTGCTACGAATGGTGTTGCTACAGACAAGCTGATCGCGGCATGCGAGGCATGCGGCTGCGACGACTGCCAGGAAGTGCTCAAGGGCAAGGATTATCTGGCGAAGAAGTCTCAGTGGATCTTCGGCGGCGACGGCTGGGCATATGATATCGGCTTCGGCGGTGTAGACCATGTGCTTGCAAGCGGTCAGGATATCAATATCATGGTATTCGATACTGAGGTTTATTCCAATACAGGCGGACAGTCTTCGAAGTCTACTCCGACCGGTGCGGTAGCACAGTTTGCTGCGGCTGGTAAGGAAGTAAAGAAGAAAGATATGGCTTCCATCGCGATGAGCTATGGCTATGTATATGTAGCACAGATCGCTATGGGCGCGGACTTCAACCAGACCGTGAAGGCCATTGCTGAGGCAGAGGCTTATCCGGGACCGTCGCTCATCATTGCGTATGCTCCGTGTATCAACCATGGTATCAAGAAGGGCATGAGCAAGGCGCAGACTGAGGAAGAGCTGGCAGTGAAGTCCGGTTACTGGCATTGCTTCCGCTACAATCCGGCACTCAAGGAACAGGGCAAGGCAGCGTTCACGCTCGATTCCAAGGCTCCGACAGAGGATTACAAGACCTTCCTGAACGGCGAGGTACGTTACAATTCTCTGATGCGTGCAAATCCGGAAAGAGCGGAAAGACTCTTCGAGAAGTCGGAAGGCTATGCGAAGGAGAGATACGAGTATCTGCAGAAGCTGATCACACTCTACGGAGCAGAATAATTTTCAGCAGAAAAGATAGTTGTCATAGTGATTTAAATGGAGGGGCTGTTTTTGAAACAGCCCCTCTTTTATGATACGCAGGGGCGCGAGAAGAATTTTGGCAGCTTTGCTGCCCGCGCCGGCCGCCCGAGGAGTTTTGCGGCTAAACCGCATCACGAAACTGTTTTCTCAAATTTACGAAACAATTTCGTATTTTCGTGCAATGGTTTCGTAATTTCGTGTAGATTTTGTGAATTTTGTATGCTATAATAAATTAAAATTTTTCGGAAGAATAAGAAATCCTGAATACGGATTTTCCTGCATAGGGAGTCCCGTTGTGAAGGAATTTTAATATTTTTCCTTGCCGGGTAACATTCTATACAGAGCGCGGGGCAAATCTCGTAACTGTGAAGATATTGAACAGTAGCAATTTCAGGAGTACCGGAGATCTGCAGGAATTTTAGAAGGAGGTTCTTGAGTATGAAAGAAGAGCCGAATCAGGACTTGTTATCGGTGGACAGGATTCGCCAGATGATAGACCTCTATAATCCATGCACGGATGATTATTTGTTTGTATTAGATTTTGAAAATGATTTTTATTATATATCTCCGCATGCGCAGGAGCGTTTTTTGCTGCCCGGATGTTATTTTCATAATGTATCGGATACTTTGCTGGGAGTGACCTGTGAGGAAGACAGACAGGCACTGACGGATGATCTGGCGGATATCCTTTCCACGGATCGCAATACGCACAATCTGGTCTACAGGTGGCTGGGACTGGACGGGCAGCCGATCTGGATCAATTGCCGCGGCAGAGTGGTGCGCGGAGAAGACAAACGGGCATTATATATGATCGGCTGCATCAATGAGATTGGGAAAAAACAGAAGGCGGACAATGTCTCCGGACTTCTTGGCGAGACCAGCCTGCAGACCTGGCTGCAGGGATACAAGGATGAGATACCGGCTGGCTATTTTATGCGGCTGGGGCTGGATAATTTTAAATCTATTAACGCAAAACTGGGCGTAGAGTATGGTGATATGATTCTGCGCAAAATGGGGGATTTCATTATCAGCTGTGTTCAGTGTGGACAGCATCTGTATCGGATTGTGGCGGATGAGTTCATGATTGTGGACTTTAATGGCGGCACTGTAAAAGAAGCAACCGATCTTTATACAGAGATTCGCCGTATGCTGGATCGTTTCGTGGAAGAGAATCATTATGAAGCTTTTGTCACTGTGTCCGGCGGCATTTTGCGATGCGAGGATGTCCGAAACTTTTCCTGGTCGCAGATTATGAAGCTCTCAGAGTTTGCGCTGACAGAGGCCAAGCAGCTGGGGAAAAACCGCTCTTATGTGTTTGCACAGGAGGATTATGACAGATTTTTAAAGAAGAAAAAGCTCACGCAGGTGCTGCGTCAGGCAGTGGCCAGCAATTTTGAAGGTTTTGAGGTATATTATCAGCCGATTTTCCACTCAAAAGATGGCTCTTTAAGTGGAGCAGAGGCTCTAATGCGTTTCCACATGGAAGATGAAATGGTGATGCCGGGTGAGTTTATCTCCATCCTGGAGGAGACGGGACTGATTATACCGGCCGGCCGTTGGATTCTGCATGAAGCCCTGCGTTTTGCGAAAAAGATGCAGCAGGTGATTCCGAGTTTTCGTGTAAACGTGAATGTCTCTTATGTACAGGTGATGAAAAGCGACGTGGTCGCAGACATTATGGATGCGCTGAAGCAGTACGATATGTCCCCGGAGCATCTGATTATTGAACTGACGGAGAGCGGCCTGATTGAGTCGGATATTTATTTCACCCGTCTGTGGACGCAGCTGAAGGAAAATGGAGTGAAGCTGGCTCTGGATGATTTCGGCACCGGCTATTCAAACTTCCATTATCTGAATGAGCTGCGGCCGGATATTATTAAAATTGACCGTTCCTTTACAATGCGCGCGATGACAAATGAATACGAATTCAACCTTCTCTCTCTTTTAAATGGTATGGTAAAAAGCCTGGAGCTGAAGGTATGTGTGGAAGGTGTAGAGACGGCAGAGGAACGCGATAAGATTGCGGTGCTTCCGCCGGACTACAGTCAGGGATTTTATTTTGGCCGTCCCTGCCCCCAGAATGATTTTAAGAAGAAGTTTGTAGACAACAGCTCTGTCTGCAATGATGCTGAACGCTAATCGCAGCTATTTTGACAGCATTTCACGCGCGCTGCGAAGTACATATGCAAACGTATATATAACCGCTAATCTTAATAGACTTTTTAGAATTTACAGGGTTATCAATTGAATGCGGATATGATAAAATGTCCTCGTTATCGTGATGGCGGAAAATAACATGACAGGTTTTGGACCGTGTTGTTTTTCGGTTTTCCGACGGCGTTTGCCGGTCGGAGTGTGAGTCGGCATGGCGTAAGAGGATCAGACGTGGAAAAACTGGAAAGTAAGAATGTTATTGATAATAAAGAAATTTCTGATGATAAAGAGGTTTCTGAAAATAAAGATATCATAGATACCGCAAAAAAAGAAGACCGCTCCGGAGTCAGTCTCTGGAGCAATATCAAATCATTTCGCAGAAAACTGGTGAGCACTCAGATCGTTCCGGAGGAAATGCGGATCCCGGATGATATCATACCGATGGAGCGCTATGCCCCGGATGCGCGGCAGGGTCTGACACAGGCGCAGGTGGATGACCGTGTTTTTCGCGGTCTGGTGAATTCTGCACCGGAGTCTGTTTCCAAATCGACCAGAGAGATTGTTTACAGCAACGTCTTTACCTATTTTAATCTGATTTTCGCCTTGATTGCCATTGTTTTGATTTTAGTAGGCTCTTTTCGCGATATGACATTTTTGCCAATCATCATCGCGAATACGATGCTCGGTATTATTCAGGAAGTACATGCAAAGAAGGTCCTGGATGACCTGAATATGCTGAATGCTCCGAAAAATAAGGTGATAAGGGACGGCAGGGAGTCTGTAGTCCCTGCAGAAGGACTGGTTCTGGATGATATTGTCCTTTTTTCCGCAGGAAACCAGATTCCGGCGGATGCCGTGATTGAGGAAGGAGAGGTTCTGGTCAATGAATCTCTGATCACCGGCGAGTCGGACCAGATATCGAAGAAAAGCGGCGACACTCTGTTATCCGGCAGCTTCATCGTCTCCGGCGAATGCCGCGCGAAGCTGGACAAGGTGGGAGCGGACTCTTATATTTCTCAGCTCTCACAGGAAGCAAAGGTTATGAACGATGCCGAGTCCTCTGAGATGATCCGGTCTCTGAACAAGCTGGTAAAGATTGTTGGCTTTCTGATTATCCCGATTGGGATTATTTTGTTCAGTCAGCAATATTTCATCAATGAGACAGCACTGAAAGACAGTGTGACGGCGACGGTAGCGGCGATTATCGGTATGATTCCGGAAGGACTGTACCTGCTTGCAAATGTCGCTCTGGCTGTCAGCGTGGCACGGCTGGCTACGAAAAAAGTGCTTGTACACGACATGAAATGCATTGAAACACTTTCACGTGTGGATGTGTTATGTGTAGATAAGACGGGTACCATCACAGACAATACGATGACAGTCAAAAAGCTTTTTCCAATGCGCGCGAAAACGGATGAAGACATGGCAGAAAAACATGTGTCTGACGAAGCGGAAAAAGACGGATCTGTCCCAACAGATAAAATCGAGGTCTGCGCGGCGGAAAAGCGTGAGCCTGACGCGGCGGCAGACCCGGTGTTTACTCCGGAAGAGCTTGCGGAGGTGGAGCTTGCGATCGGGGACTTTGCTGCAGCAATGGCTACCGACAATATTACGATGAAGGCGATTAAGGAGCATTTCCGGAAACGCTCCGGCAGGCGCCCGGAGCAGGTGTTTTCCTTTTCATCGCAATATAAATACAGCGGCGCTGTTTTTGAGGGCACCGGCTATGTACTCGGAGCCCCGGAGATCATCCTTCGGTCAGAATATGAAAAATATGCGTCCGGGATAGAGCGGTACAGCCGCCAGGGATACCGGGTGCTCGTATTTGCCCGTTGCCTGGATACGCTTTCCGGCGGGGCACTTGGTGTACCGGTGCAGCCGCTGGCCATGATTTTGCTGGCGAACCCGATCCGCGAGAACGCAAAGGAGACCTTTCTCTATTTTGCACAGCAGGGAGTTAAGATCAAGGTGATTTCCGGCGATAACCCTGTGACCGTATCGGAGGTTGCCAAAGAAGCAGGGATTGAGGATGCCGAACAGTATGTGGATGCCTCCACGCTGTACGATGAGGAGGAGCTGCGAGCGGCAGCCTTGCAGTATACGGTCTTCGGCCGGGTATCGCCGGAGCAGAAGCGTACGTTGGTGGACGCACTGAAGAAGGCCGGACACACCGTGGCGATGACTGGGGATGGTGTCAACGATGTTCTTGCTCTGAAAAATGCGGATTGCAGTATCGCGATGGCATCCGGCAGTGACGCAGCGTCGCAGGTGGCACAGCTGGTACTGCTGGAGTCAGATTTTTCCAAAATGCCTTCGGTTGTGGCAGAGGGCAGGCGCGTAGTAAATAATATTGAGCGGACGGCGTCTCTGTTTCTGGTGAAAAACATTTTTTCATTATTCATGTCCGTGCTGTCCATTATCTTTACTGTAAATTACCCGCTCGAGCCGTCTCAGATCTCACTGATCAGCATGTTTACGATCGGCATACCAGCGTTTGTCATGTCGCTGGAGCAGAATACGGACCGGATTCAGGGACATTTTCTGAGCAATGTGCTGTTCAAGGCTCTGCCGGGCGGACTGACGGATTTTATTGTGGTCAGCGGGCTCTACCTGTTCTGCGTGGAATTTGGGGTAAATGAGACGGATCTCTCTACAGCCTGCACGATTGTGCTGGCGATTGTCGGACTGATGGTACTCTACCAGATCGCGTCGCCGATGACCAGATTTCACTGGCTGCTCTGGTTTGCAATGGCGGCTGGGCTGATCTACTGTATGATTTTTATGAGAAACATTTTTGCGATTACCAGCATATCCAGAAGCTGCCTGATGCTTCTGGTGATCTTCGCGATCATTACGGAGCCGACATTCCGCTATCTGAGTCTGTGGATGCGGAAGCTTTCGGATTTCTGCTTTAACCGCAAATCGAAGTCAAGGAAGAAAGCGGAGTAGAAAAGAGCTTCCGTACCTTTACAGCTGCGAGGTGCGGTACACTGAATAAGAAGAGATTTCAAAACAAAGCAAAAATCAGGTGGATTTTATTCCTCTTTGTGGTATACTCGGTTTTAGAATATTAGATGGCGCCCCCTGAGGCGCAGAAAGGGAACAGTTATGAAGAGGGTACTTCTGAAATTGAGCGGAGAAGCGCTTGCGGGCGATAAAAAGACCGGGTTTGACGAGCCGACGGTGACCGGGGTCGCGCAGCAGGTGAAGGCTCTGGCTGACCAGGGCATGGAGATCGGTATAGTGATTGGCGGAGGCAATTTCTGGCGCGGGCGTTCGAGCGAGCATATTGACCGCACGAAGGCAGATCAGATTGGCATGCTGGCGACGGTGATGAATTGCATTTATGTGTCAGAAATCTTTCGCTCGGTCGGACTGGGGACGGTGATTATGACGCCCTTCGCCTGCGGAGCATTTACAGAGCTTTTTAGCAAGGATGGTGTGAACACCTGCTTTGCAGATCACAAGGTGGTGTTTTTCGCAGGAGGAACCGGCCACCCCTATTTTTCCACAGACACTGCGACGGTACTGCGTGCGATTGAGATCGAGGCGGAGGTGATCCTGCTGGCGAAGTCGGTGGACGGTGTTTACGACAGCGATCCGAAAGACAATCCGAATGCGAGAAAGTATACGGAGGTTTCGATTCAGGAAGTGATTGACCGAAAGCTGCAGGTAGTCGATATGACGGCTTCGATCCTGTGCATGGAGAATCATATGCCGATGCTGGTATTCGGATTAAACGAGGAAAACAGCATTGTCAATACGGTGAACGGGATTGCGGACGGGACATTTACAGGGACGCGGGTGACCGTCTGAGAGAAAGAATCGGACATTTTCATAAGTACTTCGCAGCGAATGCGATGTGCTGTCCTGAAAAAACCATTTATACAATATAATTCAGAAAGCGAGGGACTACTCATGGATGAGAGAATCAAAACCTATGATCAGAAGATGACCAAAACATACGCAAATTTAATCGAAGAATTTGGTACAATCCGCGCCGGCCGCGCGAATCCGAATGTACTTTCCAAGATTCGTGTGGACTATTATGGGACGCCGACTCCGCTGCAGCAGATTGGCAACATTACCGTGCCGGAGCCGCGTGTGCTGCAGATTCAGCCGTGGGAGTCTTCTATGGTGAAGGCGATTGAAAAAGCAATTATGACCTCAGATATCGGCATTCATCCTTCAAATGACGGCCGGGTCATCCGGCTGGTTTTCCCGGAACTGACTGAGGAACGCAGAAAAGACCTTGTGAAGGATGTTAAGAAAAAAGGAGAGGCCGCCAAGGTGGCGATTCGCAACATCCGCCGCGATGCCAACGATGCTTTTAAAAAGCTTGGCAAGCAGGATGTTTCAGAGGACGAGATAAAGGATCTTCAGAATGAGGTTCAGAAGCTCACTGAGAAATATGTTAAAGATATTGATAAGGCAGTAGAAGAAAAATCGAAAGAGATCCTGACCGTATAAATAATATGGTTTGTTTTGATGCGCGCATCCTGTCAGGAAGATTTTACTGCCAAAGCGGTATCCGGGGTGCGCGGGCGAACATGTAATGATGCAAGAGCCGGTCAGAGAGTTTTGCGGTTAAAGACGCACCTGGCTCGCGCTGCGCATGTTCCGATTTGCAAAGCAAATCGAGAACTCCGGATAGAGTGAGAGGATTCCCCTGTCCGATTAAGTGGGGAGAACAGTTATGGTGATTCCACAGCATGTAGCGATTATTTTGGATGGAAATGGGCGATGGGCCAAAGCTAAGGGTATGCCAAGAAGCTATGGACATGCGAAAGGGGCGCAGAATCTGGAAGTGATCTGCGAGGATGCCTGGAATATCGGCATTAAATATCTGACGGTGTATCTGTTTTCCACGGAAAACTGGAAACGCGCTCCAGAAGAAGTAGATTCTCTGATGAAGCTGTTTCGCCGCTACACAAAGACCTGTATTAAGACCGCGCGGGACAATAATATGAAGGTCCGCGTCCTGGGCGATCCGACCGCATTTTCGGACGACCTGCAAAAAAGTCTGACCGACCTGGTGGAGTCGTCGAGGAATAATACCGGACTGAATTTTCAGATTGCGCTCAACTATGGGAGCCGTGATGAAATTGTGCGTGCGGTCCGCCGCGTTGCGGAGGACTGCGTGGATGGAAGACTTGCAGTTGCGGATATTACAGAGGATCGTTTTTCGGGCTATCTGGATACGGCTGATGTGCCGGATCCGGATCTGCTGATCCGTACAAGCGGAGAGCTGCGCCTGTCAAATTATCTGATGTGGCAGCTGGCTTACACCGAGTTTTATTTTACAGAGGTCCCCTGGCCTGACTTCACAAAGGAAGAATTATTGAAAGCAATCGAGAAATACAACAGCCGGGAGAGAAGATACGGCGGACGCAAAGAGTAAGGGAAGAGGTGCGTTTATATGTTTCGTACAAGACTGATCAGCGGGATTATCCTTGTTGTGATTGCTTTGGCGGTAATAATCGCGGGTGGTCCGGTGCTTGCGGCCACCCTGCTTGTGATTTCAGTAATTGGGATGAATGAGCTTTACCGGGCTATGAATATTGGAGGCCATAGAGGGATCTCCCTGCTCACTTTGCCGGCGTATCTGGGCTGCGTTTTTTACTATTTACTGGTATTTTTAGACATTCAGGCATATACTATGACAGTGCTGCTTGGGGTACTGGTCCTGCTGATGGCTGTCTATGTTTTCACCTTTCCCCGTTACCGCGCCGAGCAGGTGGCGGGAGCTTTTTTTGGCTTTGTTTATGTAGGGGTCATGCTCAGCTGTATCTATGAGCTCCGCGCGATGACGGGCGGCGCTTATCTGGTCTGGCTGATTTTCCTGGCCTCCTGGGGCAGCGATACCTGTGCCTATTGTGTCGGCATGCTGATCGGAAAGCATCAGATGTCGCCGCACCTGAGTCCGAAGAAATCTGTCGAAGGTGCCGTGGGAGGTGTCGTGGGAGCCGCACTTCTGGGCGCAATTTATGCATGCGCGGTTTCCGGTGCTCTTTCGGGAGGCAACCGGGCATTTTCCTTTGCCGTGATCTGCGCGGCCGGCGCTCTGATATCAATGGTTGGCGATCTGGCTGCATCTGCGATCAAGCGCAACCATGATATCAAGGATTATGGAACGCTGATTCCCGGACACGGAGGGATTCTTGACCGGTTTGACAGCGTGATTTTTGTGACGCCGGTGATCTATTATCTGGCGCTGATGTGGATGTGACTGTTAACCGATTTACTATCCTGCGCTCACGTGGATGTGACTTTTACCAGATTTGTCATCTGGCACTTACGTAGATGTGATTTTTGCCGGATCTATTATCCGGCGTCCGCGCGGGTATGACTTTTGATTGATTAACGATCTGGCATTTGTCATAGAAATGATTTTTGCCGGGTGAACTATCTGGTGTTAACACAGATAAGTTTTTTATTGTAGAACACGCGGATCAGGGAGGAAACAGGTTTATGAAAACCATTGCAATACTTGGCTCGACGGGCTCGATCGGCACACAGACGCTGGATGTCGTGCGCGCAAATGGTGATATACAGGTGGCTGCACTTGCAGCAGGGAGAAATGTATCCCTTCTGGAAAAACAGATTCGGGAGTTTCGCCCCGGGCTGGCCTGTGTGTGGGATCCGCAGGATGCGAAAAATCTGCGGGAGAGAGTTGCGGATCTTCCGGTGAAGATTGTATATGGA
>JAJQFO010000122.1 GCA_021201095.1 Lachnospiraceae bacterium | reverse complement strand
CAACATAGGGTGCGAGTATGGGGAGTATTCAGAAATATGACGCAAATAAAAAATCAGAAATTACGGAGGTAATAAGATGGCAAAAGAAAAAAGATTTGAAGAAATATTTAAAGAGGGCAGTGACTTATCAGAACTTCACAAAATCATTGTCGATAAGGAAACAGGAGTGAATTATCTCGTTTGGAAAAGCGGATATGCTGGTGGTATTACGCCTTTATTGGATGAACAGGGAAATCCAGTTATCACCAGATAATTTCCAGTTTATCGAACTGATTGGAGAAAAATATGAACAGACAGCAGCTTTTTGATTATACAAAAAATAAATATGGAACAGCACCGGAATATCTGTGGGCGCGTTACCCATCTTATGCTGTTCTGCGCCATCAGGATAATGAGAAATGGTATGGTATTGTGATGGATGTTTCAAAGGACAAATTGGGACTGCAGGGAACCGATGTTGTCGATATCCTCGATGTTAAATGCGACCCGGTAATGATTGATATGCTGCGCCAGTCTACCGGTTTTCTGCCGGGATACCATATGAACAAAACAAACTGGCTCAGTATCCTTCTTGATGGAACGGTTTCTGATGAGCAGATTCTGGATTTGCTGGATTTGAGTTTTCAGATGACCGCAAAGAAAAAGAAACAACGACTGGAAAGATATATATCATCTGGCGATGATGACTACGATAAGAAGTGGATCAGAAGATAACGGTTAGGAGTGGATTTCACTTAATGATTCAATTATTAGCCATTGACATGGATGGAACATGCCTGAATCAGCACAGTAAAATATCTGCCAAAACCATGACTGCATTGAAGCTGGCTGCTAAGCCTGAAAACTTATATCCTACATGGGTACCGGCATCCAGTGATTGCGGCTGAAAACGCAGAGAAAGATTGCGGAATAAATAGCATCGAGAAAAATATTATGAAGTACCCGTTCAAAGGGTTGTGACTTCTGTTTTCAGGGCTTTTCAGATTTAAGCTACTGCTGTAAAATCCATTTTATTCCAGCTGATGTTCTTCCGGTGGAATTCTGATAATGATTTCCCTTATTCAGGTGAAACGTTGTCCGGATTCCTTTTTCTGAAAAATAGTGAAAAAGCAATCTGGTATTCTCTTCCACAGGGGCCAGATATGGATTTTTCGTATGACTTTCTTTATCCCCAAGGGAAAAATAGATTGCCTCAACTCTCCCGGAAATCGGATTCTGACGGACAAACGGTACAAAATCCGGATACCACAGAGATCCGGAGGCGGAAACAATACGGGAAAAACAGTCTGTTTTGTACGCCGCATAGACCGCGAACAGTCCTGCAAGGGAATAGCCCGCAAGTACGCAGTACTCCGGAGGAAACAAAAGGGAAGCCTCAATCTGCGGCAGCAATTCACCCGTCAGCTGTTTTAAATAAATGTCAGCGCCGCCGGAGCATGGCGTATCTCCTTTCGAAATCGGTGGAATTGGCCACGGTGTCATCTCGTCATCCCAATCTACTCCATTTATAACAGCAAGAGAGAATTCAGGACAGTCAATGTTCCGGCAGGCCTGCCACAGCCTTTTTCCTTCGCCCATCACAGCATGATAAATAATCAACGGCGCTTTCTGTTTTGAGCAAAATATCTGTATCTTCTTATTTCCTGATTCCAGGGTAACTGCATCTCCTGCTTTCATTTTCTCCCTCTTTTCCTGTTCCCTTTTGTGACCTGTCCTAACCCGTACAAGCCGGTACCAAAATTTCACCATTCTGCATAGGATTTTGTTCTTAAGTTTCTAATCCTCAGTCGGATTCCTTCCTATATTTATAGTAACCTTCCATATCGTAAAATCCAAGCTCTTTATAGAGAGCCTTCGCTTTCTCAGACGCTTCCAGATAAATTTTGCCTGCCCCCCGGCGCTTTGCCTCCTGCACCAGCCATTCGACGACTGCTTTCCCTACACCGTGCTGACGCACAGCTGGTATGGTATAGATATTCATCAGATATGCACATTTGCCGGTGGGGTTATCCGGCGAGGGCATTTCCTGATACAGGCAGACCCCGCCGCATCCCACAGGTTCTGTATCTGAACATTCGTCCGCATACGCAAAGCACGCAATATGTTCTTCTCTTTTCAGTGCAGTATAATAATACTCCCGGTTTGCTGCGCGAAGATCATCTATGTTTTTTTCTGCCGGAATCGAAAATACTTCTCTTAAAACGATTTCTCTCCAGCGCATCAGTTCATCCAGGTCCGTGGCATCGGCTCTCTTTATCCTGATTTTCATTTTCAACAAACTCCTTCGTAACTTCACAGCATGTGCGAAGTACTGTCCCCAATAATTATGCTCCCTCTTTTAATACGACCGGCAGACTGTCCAGATCTGGTTTTCCATTTGGAGTGAGCGGAATATGATCCATAATCACAAAGAATTCCGGTATCATAAAGGCAGTCAGATAGCGCGACAGCTTCTTTTTTATCTCCGACAGGACAAATTCTGTACTCTGCGGAACTACGTAGGCCGTCAGATAAGATAGGCCATGTTCATCCGTGAACGGGCGGACGACAGCTGTCTGTACTTCGTCACAGTCGCAGAGCACATTCTCCACTTCTTCCGGCTCCACCCGTTTGCCCAAGATCATCACCTGTGAATCTTTACGATGCAGGAAAGCCAGATTGCCGTCCGGCAGCAAATACCCCAGGTCGCCGCTCCGGTAAAGAGGTCTTCCGTCCGCACTGGTCACAAACATTTTATTTTTACTTTTGTCAAGATATCCGTTGGAAACGCCATCGCCCAGGATGCAGATCTCTCCTGTGCTCCCGTCAGGCACCGGATTCAGATTATCGTCCAGAATCTCAATCTGCGAACCGAATACCGCCCTCCCGATCGGATAGGTCCCATCCTCCAGGGCTTTCTGTCCGTTGCAGTGGAAGTAACTGCAGCAAACGGTAGTTTCGGATGGTCCGTATGTGTTATAGACCGCAACCTGCGGCAAAAGATGAGTTACATAGCATTCCCGAAGCACATCCCCGCCGCTGATCAGAAGCCGCAGACTTGAAGGAACCGCTTCTAATTCATTCATTTCCATCAGAAGATATGGAAATCCGCTGATGATGGTCACCTTCTTTTCCCGGACAAAGTCCATCAGGGACTGGATATCTGCCCGTGCAGCACCTCCGGGAATGGCAAGGGCAGCACCGGAAAGCAACGTCGTAAAGACTTCCTCCACGAATATATCAAAAGAGCAGACGGAATACTGGAGCATGACATCTCCGGCCGCAGGATGAAATTCATGCTGAAATGCCCGGACATAATGACATACATTTGCGTTTGTCACGCATACGCCTTTCGGAACTCCGGTAGAACCGGATGTATATAGAATATAAGCAAGGGATTCCGGAAGCGCCGCTCTGCCAGTGCCGGCATCCTCTCCCTGCGCGGGCAGAATTTCCGCAGAAGCATCTGCAGCCATCTTTTCTGCTGATCGTCGGCCGGGAGCTTCTTCTGTTATTTCCTCCAAAAACAGCAGCGAAAATCCCTGCAGCTTATCCTGATACTTTCTCTGCGTAATGATAAAGCTTACCCTGCTTTCT
This sequence comes from Lachnospiraceae bacterium, assembly GCA_021201095.1. Taxonomy (GTDB): domain Bacteria; phylum Bacillota; class Clostridia; order Lachnospirales; family Lachnospiraceae; genus Choladousia. Next base: position 5,767 of record JAJQFO010000122.1, on the reverse strand, counting down.
TTCATCATAAAGCGGATCCGTTCTTCCGGAAAGTCCGGTTCCGCCGGAACATATGCCGCCCCTGTTTTCAGCACAGCAAAGATAGAAGCTATCTGGTCCATTCCGTGATCTGTCACAATACCGATACAAACGCCCTTAGCCCCGTCTACGCGCGGCGTCTCCACTTTTGGAAACTTTTCTGCAATCCTCTGAATACGCTGATCAAGCTCCCTGTATGTCAATGATCTTTTATCTTCCACAATTGCAGTCTGCGCGGGGGATTTTTCCGCCACTATTTTGAATTGTTCATAAATTACAGATCTGCTATTGTCATCAGAAACCATTCCGTTCCTTCCTTTCCTTATGATCTCGTTTTCAAGGTAACCGTTCTTTCTCACATGACCATGCGGAACACCTCATCCGCGCCGGCACGGATATTGATTGACGCATAAAATTGTACGCATCCATTCTGGTGAGCGGCAATTTTCCATCTGTCATTCACTATAGCTGCATGGGCGAGAAATACCTGCAGAATTCCCGGTAATTATAGTCCTTCTCCGGGCGGCAGAGGACAGCAAAATCAATCGACTCAAACAGCTGATCGCTTCCTTTCCCTGCATAAGAAAACTTCGTGATGGCACGATAAAACGAATCCGACACAACTGCCGCATCGTTCCCGAATACGCCGCATCCAAAAGCCCCCAGAATCAGATGACGGTATCCCTGCGACGCCGCGACAAGAAGCATTCCCTGGATACGGTTGTATAGCATTGTTTCGTATTCCTGCTGCGTCATTCCCTCCAGACCCATGCGGATCATCGGTGCCGCACAGCTCATGACGGAAATCGGAAATGGTTCTGAAAGCATTTCCGCAGAGGCATCCTTAAGCACTTCCACGCAGGGAGAAATCATCACGCCGTCCGAACCCATACGTGTCTTTCGGGCGTTATTGTAATCGTAATATTTCTTTGCCGCCTCACTTTCCAGCGACAGCAAAAGGGACGTCCTGCGGCAAAGGTCTTCCTCCTGTGCACTGGCTCCTTTCCGTGTCTGGCCGCCCGGGTGTGTAGAGCTTGCCAGATTCAGGACAAGAACCCTGTGCGCTGCTTCTCCCTTCTCTTTCAGTTCCAGATATTTCCTCTGTGCAAGGACAAGGGCGTCCATATTTTCGCAGCTGAATGTACAGGATGCTTTTTTCGCCTGCCGGCCTTTGTCTCGTCCTGCAGCTTCGACGCGGCTCTCCCGTAAAGAACCGGACACACCTGTTCTGCTCCGCATCTCGTCAATTTCATCCGGCAGAAATACCTGTATCCTGCGCATCTGATCCGGGGTAAACTGCAGCTTTCTCTCCTGCCCGTCCTTTTCATAACTGCCCTTTTCCAGAATGGACAGCGTATCCTCCAGAATCTCAACATTCTTTTTTCTGCGCATTTCCTTCTGCCGCTCTCTTTCCTGGATTTCTTCTTCAGAGAGTCCCTTATATTCCGCAGCCCGCATCTGTGCTGCCATCTGTTTTAACCGCTCCTCTTCAGATTGTTCCTTCGCTGCTTCCTGCTCCGCCATTTCCGCTCCACCTTTCTATCAGTTTATGAAATACATCATCGCACGCTTCCCGGATATTCAGAGCAGCGACACGGTCAAAGCCGGTATGCCCCGGATTGATCTGGACAATCACCGCATCTCTTCTCCGATAATCCCAATAGGCACTTCCATAATATCCATTTGTTCCGATCACAAGGATCAGGTCTGCCCCGGAAATCCACTCACGCGCTTTCTGTACGCCTTCATCCCAAAGGCTGATGTGGCTGTAAAGCTCCCAGGGAAGGATGCTTCCCCCGCAGGATTCGCACTTCGGCAGCTCTTCCTGATTCCAGATTTCATAGCCATCATAATGGCGGCCGCATTTGGAACAACGATTGATCTGAAACCCTCCCTGGATTTCCGCCACGTTCTTCGAACCAGCCATCGTATGCATGCAATCCTCATTTGTCGTGATAATTCCGGTCAGCTTACCGGCCGCTTCCAGGTCACGCAGCGCGTAGTGGCTGAAGCTGGGTTTATAGTTATGCATTGCCTTCACATAAGAGCGAAGGAATTCATCACTTCCAAATCCGCCCGATCCTGAGCGAACCGTCCTGGAAAGCTGGCTGTATGTGGTTCCACCGCCGGCAAGTGAGATGCCTGCCCCGGTAATGGCGACCATGCTGTGGCTCTGGTCAATATAGTCCGCCAACTGCTGTATTTTATCCACGTTCCGGCCTCCTCTTAAAAAAACTGCCCTGCTTCTCTTCATACTTTTTTATCCCGCATTTCCATTAACTTGTGAAAGACCTCATCAGAGCCTTGCCGGATATTCAGATCCGCGATACTGTCAAAGTATGTATGCCCGGGATTGATCTGGACAATCACCGCATCCCTTTTCCGGTAATCCCAGTAAACATCCCCATAGTTTCCATGGGTCCCGATGACAAGGATCAGATCCGCTTTTGCAATCCATTCCTTCGCTTTTCTGACATCCGGATTCCACACACTGATATGGCTGTAAAGCGGCCAGGGGAGAATCTCTCCGCCGCATGATTCGCACATTGGCAGTTTTTCCTGCTTCCAGATCTCATAACCATCATAATGACGGCCGCAATTGGAACAGCAGTTGACCTGCAGGCTTCCCTGAATTTCGGCAACATTCTTTGACCCGGCGATCGTGTGCATACAGTCTACATTCGTTGTGATGATCCCGGTCATTTTTCCCTCCGCTTCCAGCTCTGCCAGGGCATAATGCGCAAAGCTTGGCTGATAGGAAAACATCGTCTCCAGATAAGAGGGCAGAAAAGAATTGTGTCCATCTTGGGAGCTGCGCCTTCTTGCGCTGCCCCGGTTGGCAAAACGCATCTGTCCGTATGTCACTCCGCCGCCGGCGACCGAAATACCTGCTCCTGTCGTCGCGACAATACTGCTGCTGTGATCAATATAATCTGCCAGCCGCTTTATATCGTCCGAATTTTTGTTTTCTCTGAATAGTCCCATAGTCACACCCCCAACCTGTTGATCGTTCTGTCCAGTATCTTAATCCATAATCGCACCACATGTCCGTATTCGCTAAGCGAATATGGATCATAATACTGCACTAAGAGCTTCCGCAGCGTCCGCCCGAATGTTCAGATCCGCAATCCGGTCGAACTGTGTTTCGGATGGGTTGATCTGTACAAGCTTCGTCCCGGTCTTCATACGGCTTAGATATTCATTGCTGCGAAATCCGGTGGTCCCAATGACAATCACAAGATCTGCCTCCGCAATCATGTTGACAGCCTTCTTCATACTGTCACGCGAAACCTCTTCGCTTATTTTGAATTCTCTGCAAAAACCTGTAGGCATCAGCGGTGCGCCGCATTTTTCACAGCGCGGCATCTGCCCCTGATTCCATACCTGATAATCAAACGAACGGGTCTCGCACTCTGTACAAATGTTGTCGCGAAAGCTGCCCTGAAATTCCACCACATTCTGCGAGCCTGCAATGGTATGCAGACAATCCAGATTCTGTGTGACAATGCCGTAGAGTCTGCCCTGTTTTTCCAGCTCGGCGAGCTGCTTATGGACCGTACTCGGCCCTTTAACAAAAGTAGCATCCAGGAAGGCATTCTTCATAACTTTATAAAATTCCTCCGGTTTTTTGCGGACATAGGAAGCAGAAAAAATCCGTCCGGCGTTCATCCGGCCCACGCTCTGCTTCAGTCTGCTCACACCATAGAGATAAGAAATCCCCGCGCCGGTGACCGCAACGGTTTTGCTGCTCTGATCCATGTATTCCTTTAACTGACTGTATTCGTTCTTCATTTTTTACCTCCATCATCATCAAATCGGCAGAGGAGTTTCCTCACTCTGTCCACCACGCTGGACGCGTTCGTGTGAATAAAGCAGAAAAAACAGGAACCACCCATCAAAGGCAAAAGTTTATCTTTGATGGGTGGTAAGAGGAAAACAGTTTATGACGTTTCCTTCCGATCAGTTATTTTCAAATATAATTCGTCTCAAGTGAAACGGACAGCTCCCTCGGCTGCGCACTGCCGCTCTTACTATAGCCGATTGCCGCGGCTGAGACAGGCTTAAAGCCTTCCGGTATTCCCATTTTAGCGCACATATCTGCATTCTTGCCAAGAGCCTGCACGCCGCCCCAGAGATAAATGTTATCCAGACCGGCATCCGTCGCCGCGAGCAGCATATTCTCGATCACGCAGGCGGCGTTCGCGCATTCAATGCCCGGTGCCATCTGCTTCTCAGAAGCGGAAACAATGATCACGACAGGCGCTCCATAAAAGAAATCCCGCGGCTCCATTTTCATGGCCGCTGCCGTTGACTGATTGATCTCATTCAGAATCTCCTGATTGCGGCATACGGTAAGATGGAGCGACTTCCGGTCATTCCCGCCAACCGGAGCCTGGCATCCTGCCTTTACCACCGTCTCAATCAGTTCGTCCGGTACTGCCTTATTCGGGTCAAAATCTCTCGTTGATTTTCTTTTTGCAATTGCTTCTAATGTTTGCATAATATATACCTCCTTAATGATGCACCGTGGTGCGAAAGAATTATGGGTAGACAGGCTGCCCGCGACTCGCGGGTAGGGAAAAAACGTTCTCCCATTCAATTTAATGTAATTATTGTTTTTACATTATAAAGCCATATTAAAGTAATGTCAATACTTACAATTGATTTTTTCGAAATAATCTGCTATACTTTTTTATATTTATGTTTGAGGAAGAAGGTATTTCCATGCGTGTCAGTAAACGATTTCCAACGGCAGTCCATTCGCTGCTTTTCGTTGCGGTACTGTCCCCAAAACGCCGCGTCACCAGTACCCTTATCGCAAAAAGCACCGAGTCTAACGCTGTCATCATCCGGAACATTTTTCAAAATTTGTCAAAGAGCGGCCTGCTTACTACATCTCCCGGAAAAAACGGCGGTGTACAACTCGCCAGAGAGCCAAAGGACATCACCTTATGGGACATCTATCAGTCCGTGGAAACCAATGATGTCGAAGAGATTTTTAAAATTCACGAGACAGACAGCGACTGTCCTGTCGGCAAAAATATCTATCAGCTCCTGTACCCACACATGCTTTCCGCCGTAGACGCAATGAAGGAAAGCCTGGAACAGGTAACATTAGAAACGCTTTTGAATGAGTTAAAAAGCCTGCTGGCTGATATGCAGAAAAATGAAGCCCCAATCCAGCCAATCGAGTAGGAAAATTTTCTTCCTGCTCGTCTGCGCCGACCGCGTTCAACGTCATAAGGGTGCTGCGTGCCAGTGGCACGCGTTTAGCCCTCGCCGGGCTGGCATCCTCGTCCTGCGGACGGGATATGCCCCAATCTTCGATTGTGGGTTGCGGGCATTCCACGCTTCGCATGGGATATTCACCGACCGGAACGGTAGTGAAGATGCCGCAGCAGTAATCAGCTTATGGACATCATTTTCTCTTTCTGAAACAAAGCCAGCAGACCAATGCTAAAAAATTTACCGCTATCCTGATCAGAATTTTCCTGCAAAACCCGGTTTTCTCTCCTTTGTCTTTCACAATCCTCATCCTTCATGTCTCGTTTTCCTTTAAGTCATATTTCTATCTTAGCTCTGTATCAGGCGCATGTGCTGGTTCATAATATAACTTACAAGAAGTTCGCCGCGCTTGCGGGAGCGAACTTCGTAAGTTAACGACAGGGTTCTGCGAAGCAGGTTCCTGGAGTATAACTTATCGGAAGGAGAGGGTGCTGAGCGCCAGTGGCGTCTTCACTTCGTTTCG
>JAJQFO010000110.1 GCA_021201095.1 Lachnospiraceae bacterium | reverse complement strand
AAAAAGGATATATGCTGAGCTTTAATTTTAATAAGAAGAAGGAAATTGGACTGAAAGAGATTGTAATTGAAGACAGGCTTCTGATTGAAGCTGTAGTCTGAAAGAAAAATGCATCTGGGATGGGAGGAAAAACAAATGAGCAGATTAATGATTATCGGCTGCGGCGGGGTTGCTTCGGTGGCGATCTACAAATGCTGTCAGAACAATGAGGTGTTTGACGAGATTATGATTGCGAGCCGCACAGTGTCGAAGTGTGATGCGCTGAAAGAGAAGCTGATTCAGGTTGGGCAGGCTGCTGACGCGCTGACAGAGAAAACAACTACGGACATGCCTGCAAAAACGCCGACAAAAATCACAACGGCGCAGATTGACGCAGACGACGTGGAAGCATTGACGGCGCTGATACGTTCTTATCAGCCGGACGCGGTGCTGAATGTGGCGCTGCCGTATCAGGATCTTACCATTATGGATGCCTGTCTGGCAGCGGGAGTGCATTATATTGATACAGCAAATTATGAGGCGGAGGACACTTCCGACCCGGCGTGGCGCGCGATTTATGAGGAGCGCTGCAAGCGTCTGGGTTTTTCCGCATATTTTGATTATTCCTGGCAGTGGGCGTATCAGGAGCGCTTTGAGAAGGCAGGGCTGACCGCACTTCTGGGGACTGGATTTGATCCGGGTGTGACGAGCGTGTTTACTGCTTACGCGCAGAAGCATTATTTTGACGAAATTCATACGATTGATATCCTGGACTGCAACGGGGGCGATCACGGCTATCCTTTTGCGACGAACTTCAATCCGGAGATCAACCTGCGAGAGGTGTCTGCACCGGGCTCCTACTGGGAGGACGGCCATTGGGTGGAGATTCCGCCGATGACCATCAAGCGCGAATATGATTTTGCCGGAGTCGGCAAAAAGGATATGTATCTGCTTCACCATGAGGAGATTGAGGCGCTCGCGAAAAACATCCCGGGTGTGAAACGGATTCGCTTCTTTATGACCTTCGGGCAGAGCTATCTGACGCACATGAAGTGCCTCGAGAATGTTGGCATGCTCTCAACGACGCCGGTGAATTTCAATGGTCAGGAAATTGTACCTATCCAGTTTTTGAAGGAGCTGCTGCCGGATCCGGCGTCGCTCGGCCCGCGGACGGTCGGCAAGACCAACATCGGCTGCATTTTTACCGGCATCAAGGACGGAAAAGAGAAGAGTCTCTACATATATAATATCTGTGACCATCAGGAGTGCTATCGCGAAGTCGGATCCCAGGCGATTTCCTACACGACCGGTGTTCCGGCGATGATCGGCGCGATGATGGTGGTGACCGGACAGTGGCGGCGCCCGGGCGTGTTTACCACGGACGAGTTCGACCCGGATCCCTACATGGAGGCGTTGAACCGTTGGGGCCTGCCGTGGGTTGTGGAAGAAAATCCGGTACTGGTGGAGTAGACCGGTGAATTATTATTCTGGAAGATAAAGAGAGCCGCGCAATGAAGAATCGGTACCCTTCTCGATTTTCTGCGAAAATCGGAGCATTTCTGGAGAGATGCCCAAACGCGAAGCGTTTCTGTTATTGGCGGTGCGCCCTGCCTTCGCCGTATAATCTCCGACTGTATGGAAAAGAATGGAAAGCACTATGCATATAGAGAGAATCCCAACCCCCGCCTACGTGCTGGACGAGGAAAAACTGGTTAAAAATCTGGAAATATTAAAGGGTGTGCAGGATCGCACAGGTTGCAAAATCCTCCTGGCACAGAAGGCTTTTTCGATGTTCTGCGAATACCCACTGATCGGAAAATATCTTTCCGGTACAACGGCGAGCGGCCTGTATGAGGCCCGGCTCGGGCATGAGGAGATGGGAAAGGAAAACCACATCTTTTCCCCTGCCTACCGGGAGAGCGAGATTGATGAAATTGCGGACATCTGTGACCATGTGATTTTCAATTCCTTCTCACAGCTGCGGCGCTTCGGTCCTCGCTGTCAGGGAAGGACGAGCATCGGGCTGCGTATCAACCCGGAGTGCTCCACGCAGGGGAATGCATCCGGCGACGTTTCCCAGGCGTCTGGCGCCGCTTCCCAGGCATCTTCTTTGCCGGATGTATCTGGCACCGCTTCCCAGGCATCTTCTTTGCCGGATGTATCTGGCGCCGCTTTCCAGACTCCTTTCCCACCGGATGCGAATGGGACTGGAACGGGCGCAGAGCATCCGGCTATTTACGATCCCTGTGCGCCGGGGTCCAGGCTTGGAATTACACAGGAAATTTTTGAACGGGAATTATCCGGCCAGGCTGCCCTTATACGAAAGAGTGGGACAGATGAGCAGACGCATGGCGGAAATGCGCTGAGAGATCCTGCAGCTGTCCGGAAGGACAGCGTAAACAGTGGAGGCGGTTTTGCAGGAGATCGGAAGGACTGCGCGGACGGCTGCAAAGCAGATATCCTGGCCTGTGTGGACGGACTCCATTTTCACACGCTCTGCGAGCAGAATTCCGACGACCTCGAGACTACGCTCTCAGCGGTGGAGCGGCGCTTTGGCTCTTACCTGAAGCAGATGAAATGGCTGAACATGGGCGGCGGGCACCACATCACCCGGGCGGATTATGACCTGGAGCGGCTGGAAAGATGTATCCGCCATATGCAGGAAACCTATGATTTGCAGGTTTATCTGGAGCCTGGGGAGGCGGTCGCACTGAACGCGGGCTATCTGGTGACGGAAGTGATGGACATTGTGGAAAACGGCGGGATCAAGACGCTGATCCTTGACGCATCCGCTGCCTGTCATATGCCGGATGTGCTGGAAATGCCTTATCGTCCGCCGCTTTTTGGCAGCGGGCAGCCGCAGGAAAAACCGTACACATACCGCCTTTCTTCCTGTACCTGTCTGGCGGGCGACATCATCGGCGACTATTCGTTTGACCGGGAAATCCATCCCGGCGACCGTCTGTATTTCGAAGACATGGCGATCTATTCCATGGTGAAAAATAATACCTTCAACGGTATCGCTCTGCCTTCCATCTGGGTGATGGAGGCGGCCGGGGAAGCTGCCCGGCAGTCTGCCGGAACGAGTGACGGGATATCTCAGGCCGCGAAAGCCCCGCGAGGGGAGTGCCATCTGGTGAAAAAATTTGGATATGAGGATTTCAAAGGAAGATTATCCTGAATTCGTGTGCGGGATGTCCATCACCTTTAGCATCTTTGTATCACAAAAACACAGGAAAACAGCATAAAAATGGCTGAGTGTGGCCAAAAGAGAACCCCAAAGAGAGCCCAAAAGAGAGAATAGAAGAGAGTATAGAAGAGAGCACAAGAGAGAGTACGGAGAAGCCGGTGATAAAGAAAAGATGCGGGAAGGGATATGAGGTGGCAGATTACAAAAAAAACCAGTTCTCGAAAATTTTGACAACTCCCGTGGAGGATGGCTTTCATATGCCGGGCGAGTTTGAACCGCACCGCGGCTGCGTGATGATCTGGCCCGTGCGCCCTGGTTCCTGGCCGCATGGTGCTTTGGAAGCGCAGAGGACCTTCGTGGAGATCGCGCGTGCAATTGCCAAAAGTGAGACTGTCTGGATGCTGGCTGCACCCGATCAAGTGTGCGCGGTGCAGGAAGCCTTTGCCGGAGAGGAAGAAAGCAGTCGAAATTCAGAAAAAAAAGAGCGTGGGCAGGAGAAAGTGTGTGTGCAGGGACCGGAGGAAGCTCAGACCGGACAAAATACTGGAAACGGTGCCGGCAGGAGTGCATGCGCGGGCAGTTGTGAGATTCCCTGCGCCCCGAATATTTACCTGCTTCCCATAGAGACGGATGATGCCTGGGCGCGCGACATCGGTCCGACCTGCGTGGTTCGCAGAAGCAGGGATAAAGAGGTGCGCGGCATCGACTGGAATTTCAATGCCTGGGGAGGAAGCGTGGACGGCCTGTATGCACACTGGGAGAAGGACAACCTGGCTGCAGGTGCAATTTGCCAGGCGCTTGAGATGGCCTGCTATGACGCGCAGCATTTCGTGCTGGAAGGCGGAGCGATTCATTCCGATGGAGAGGGTACCGTGCTGGTGACGGAGGCCTGCCTTTTAAGTCCCGGACGCAATCCGAAAATGACGAAGGCTCAGATTGAAGATACCCTGAAAAAATATCTCGGTGCGCAAAAGGTCATCTGGCTGCCGCGCGGCATCTGGAACGATGAGACAAACGAGCACATTGACAATGTCTGCGCGTTTGTCCGCCCGGGCGAGGTGGTGCTGGCCTGGACAGATGATAAGAGCGATCCGCAGTGGGGCTTAAGTAATGCGTCGCTTCGTGTATTAGAGCAGGAGACGGACGCCCGGGGACGGAGGTTCATCGTCCACAAGCTGCCAATCCCCGCAAAGCCGGTCTGCATTACAGAGGAAGACCTGGCTGGCTTTGTATTTGAAGAAGGAGAGGATACCCGCGAAGCAGGCGAGCGCCTCGCGGCGAGCTACGTGAATTTTTATATCGCGAACGGCGCAGTGATTGTGCCTCAGTTTGGAGACGAGAATGACAGGCAGGCTGTCCGAATATTGGCCGGACTTTTCCCGGAACGGGAGATCATTCCCATTTATGCCAGACCGGTGATCGTCGGCGGCGGGAACATTCATTGCATCACACAGCAGATACCGTAAAATGATTTCGCGGTTGGAGCGGCTTTCGCCGTATTCGTCCTGCGAGTACGGACATGTAATCGACGAGATGGTATACGCGGTTCATGAGGACGAGAAAATCAGGGAAGCTGCGGTTGCTTGAAAAAAGAGAGCTGGAGGAAATATATGAGAAACGTGACAGTCGCCGCAGTGCAGATGCAGTGCAGCAGGGTGGTTTCCGAGAATATAGAAAAAGCAGACCGCATGGTGCGGCAGGCGGCAGAGCAGGGGGCAAACGTCATCCTGCTTCCGGAGCTGTTCGAACGGCAGTATTTTTGCCAGGAGCGGCGCTATGAATACTATCATTTCGCAAAGCCTGTGACGGAAAACGACGCCGTTTTGCATTTTCAAAAAACAGCGGCCGAACTGGGCGTTGTGCTGCCAGTCAGCTTTTATGAAAAGGATGGATGCGTTCTTTATAACAGCGTGGCGGTTATAGACGCAGACGGCAGTATCCTGGGAGTTTATCGCAAGACACACATACCGGACGACCATTACTATCAGGAAAAATTTTATTTCACACCCGGCAATACCGGCTTTCGCGTATGGCAGACGCGATTCGGACGCATAGGCGTCGGCATCTGCTGGGATCAGTGGTTTCCGGAGAGCGCGCGGTGCATGGCACTGAAGGGCGCTGAACTCCTTCTCTATCCGACCGCAATCGGCAGTGAGCCGATCCTCGGGTGCGACAGTATGCCGCACTGGCGGCGCTGCATGCAGGGACATGCGGCATGCAATCTGGTGCCGGTCGCCGCGGCGAACCGCATCGGCAGCGAGAGCGTGGAACCGGCAGAAGCCAATGCGTGGCAGAAATCCTCACTGCTCTTTTACGGCTCCTCCTTTATCACAGATGAGACCGGAGAGCTGGCGGCCGCGGCTTCCAGAGACCAGGAAGAAATCCTCACTGCGACCTTTGATTTGGATCAGGTGGAAGAAAATCGGATGAGCTGGGGACTCTTCCGCGACCGCAGACCCGGTATGTATGAGCCATAAAATTCAAAAAAATGATTGACACAAAAACGGATTCTTACTATAATATACCAGTGTGTCGCCAAGCACGCTGTGTTTTGGTGCGCGTGAATGGATAGATAAATGTTCGAGCCAAAGCCCCGGTAGAGCATTTTCTTCATAGAAACCCATGCGGCGCTGCTGAAAAAGTTCCGAGGAACATCTGTGAATTATCTGAATGATTTCCAGAAAATCTCTGAAGCACTTTTGGAAAATTCCAGAGTGATTTCTATAGAGTCTCTTTTCAGAAGATAAATGCCGGAGGGACAGTCGGGAGGACGGAAATAAGCCTCTGTTTGCCCGGTAACTAACTGGAAAGCCACCGTTAATGCTAAAAAGTGCGGCGGCTGTGCTGTCAGTTTTCTGTAAAACCGACAGCCGATAAGTAAGGAGGACCCCTAATGAAGACAGAGATGGTTAATCCAGCCACGATAGAGAGAAAATGGTATGTAGTGGATGCTACGGATAAGACCCTTGGCCGTCTGGCATCCGAGGTAGCCAGCATTTTAAGAGGAAAGAAAAAGCCGATCTTTACCCCGCACCTGGATCTGGGTGATTATGTCATCGTTGTAAACGCAAGCAAAGTTAAGGTGACCGGTAAGAAGCTGGATCAGAAGATTTATTATCATCATTCTGATTACGTAGGAGGCATGAAAGAGACCACCCTTCGCAAGATGCTTGCCACAAAGCCGGAGCGTGTGATCGAGATGGCAGTAAAAGGTATGCTTCCGAAAGGACCGCTTGGCAGAGAGATGTACAGAAAGCTTTACGTATATGCGGGACCGGATCACAAGCAGCAGGCACAGAAGCCGGAAGAGCTGACATTCTAAGAGGGAGGTAAAGAACATTGGCTAAGGAAAAATTCTACGGAACAGGAAGAAGAAAAAAATCAGTTGCCAGAGTATATCTGATCCCGGGCACCGGCAAGATCACGATTAATAAAAGAGACATCGACGACTATTTCGGACTTGAGACTCTGAAGGTGATCGTTCGCCAGCCGCTCGTAGCGACCGAGACCCTCGGCAAGTTCGATGTACAGGTAAATGTATACGGCGGCGGCACCACCGGCCAGGCAGGTGCAATCCGTCACGGTATCTCCAGAGCATTGCTTCAGGCAGACAACGACTATCGCCCGACTCTGAAGTCCGCAGGTTACCTCACACGTGACCCGAGAATGAAAGAAAGGAAGAAATACGGCTTGAAGGCTGCGCGGCGTGCGCCTCAGTTTTCAAAGAGATAACAATGCCGCTCGCGAACATTTTTATCAGTCGAACGAGGAAACCTGTTTCCGAGTTCAGCAAGCGTTAATCAACTCGAAAATAAGACATCAAAAACCCGAGAAATCCAGCATTTATGCGGCTTCCCGGGTTTTTTGCCGCTCAAAACCGTCTGTCGGCTTTGCCTGAATTTGTCCTGATTTGACAGCTTGTATCTAAAAATTTTCTGTTTCTGTTCAATCCAAAATCTGGATAGTCATAAACAAGTATTCCTGCGAGAAAGAGTAATCATTAATACATAGAATCAGAGCGTATGTCGCCCCAATCATGATGGAGATAGGTGTACGCTCTTTTTTATGCCAAAAATTCGGAAGGCGGCAATGGAAAATGAGCGAAGCAGGACACCGTCATATCACTTTTGTAGAACGAAAAAGAGCCGCTTTTGGCTCTTTTTTGGTATGAATGGAATATTTTTCATGTCCTGCATATTAATTATGGCATTCGTAATTGTTTCCATGGACAGTTTTTAAGCTAATGGAAATCACGGGAAACTGTCCCATGTATTTTTCGCAGAGCTGTGTTTCTTTAGAAATCTCAAGCCCCTCAAATAAGGATTTATCACATCCGATTTCCAGGAACGCTTTCAGCATACTCATATTCAGGGATTTTCCAAAACGCCGTGGACGCGTGAAAAGGTTTACTTCCCCCCACGCGTTCAATAAATCTCGAATCATTGCTGTTTTATCTACATAATAGAAATCTTCTGTGCGGATTTCTGCAAAATCATCAATCCCAATCGGAAGCTTTTTCTTCATACAATTATTAAGTCTCATGGCATGGTGCCTGGGACGTCTCCCTTTTTCATGTTGGTTATGTAAGGTGCTGCTTCGTGTTGATGATGATGGGGGATTAGGCACTTGCAACACTTAAATCCATATAGGCTTGTGCTTCGGTTTTCGTGAGATTGAATTTTGCCATAATTCTTTTTTTGATTTCAGATTCATCCATCTTAATATCACGATACCCATCAATCAGCGTTAACACTGCTGTTTCACGTCTCATGTCTTCCATGACTTTGCACATACGTCGGATACCTCCTTCAGTCTCCTTAAAGTGACGAACACTTTTCGCCAAAACATCAAAATACATTTCATCTGGAGAGGTACATTTAAAATCATGTACCAATTTTCCGAGTCGTGTTGTCTCGTTATGATTATCTCCATTCACGAATATAATATGCCGTCCATCTCCGAGCAGGTTGCCCGTGTATTTGTCCGTCATTAAATATTCATGAAGCGGCAGACCATCCCCAATAACATCTTTTTCTGTGAAGAAGATCACATAGGTAGGAATTAATGCGGAATAATCTTCCCCAGTTGCCAGTAGAACGGTATCCATCATACTGCTGTTGTATCTGGCTCGTTGCGGAAGTCCGCCGCGATCCTGTCTTTGCACTTCTACATCATAAACACGGTGTTCACTGTCTTCAGCCATAATATCAAGTTTGACAGAATGCCCTTCAATTCCTTTGATTTCACGCTGACCGATGACCTTAATTACTTTCATATCGTTTCGGTCAAAAATGACATTGAGAAGAAGTTCCGTAGCTTCGATATTTCCGTCGAAGACTTCTCGCAGAAAGTCGTCGTCTATGAGCCGTAACCCTTCTATTCTCTGTAGGTCTTGCTCATGCAAGCGATCTTCTGACCCCATCTGAATCCCCAGCTTTCGTTTGCTTTTAACGGAGGAAAAACCGATTTCACTCTATTAAAAGAATACCATAAACGCCCCGCCTTATCAAGTCGAGATTTTGAAACGACAAAAAAAGCACAAAAAAAGGGCGCAGCCGCCGCCCATACAAACAGGAGGGGCTGCGGATCGCCGTCAATAAGTCCCCTGAACTTTTGATATTTTAAACTTTGCCCATCATGATATAGTACTGGTGATATACATCTCACAGAGGTAGGCCATGGTGGGTATGTATGTGCCGGTATTTGGCATTTCGGAGTGGACGATCTTGTGTTAAAACATCAACTATAACGGGGAAAAAATTCACTGGAAAGAAAAAGCCATCACCGGAGTACACGGTAACAGCTGTAAAATCATGATTTTGGATGGGGAAATCTGTACTTAGTTTATCCCTTAGCAGAATATTAAGGGAGCACCCACTCAAAATTCTTTGATTTTACTGACTTTCCGCTTTCCGACGGTTTTTAATTGACCACTAATCTGACCACTGGCAGTGCTTGTTCGCCTGATTTTTCTGCCCGGTCATCTGTGACGTTTGTTTGCCCTGATTTTCTGCCCAATCACCTACGACACTTGTTCGTCTGATTTTCAGCCCGGTTTCCTTCGACGTTTGTTCGCATAGATATCGGTCCCGGTCATTGGCAGCGCCAATTTCCATTTAGTTCTGACCACGATTCACGAAAGTTTTCAGCTTGCTTACCTCTGCTTTCTTTGTTTCCATGGAGGGATGGACGTACA
>JAJQFO010000304.1 GCA_021201095.1 Lachnospiraceae bacterium | reverse complement strand
GAATATCGGGCATCAATCTTGCCTTAAAGAAAAATCGGCTGTGAATAGTAACATTCCATTCTGGATTTCGTGAAAATTCTATTGACAGAACCTCATTTCTGTGTTATAAATTTAAATCGTAGCAAGCGAGTTGTCTCATAGGGGTTTGGTCAAGTGGTATGACAGGAGTCTCCAAAACTCTTAGTGGGAGTTCGATTCTCTCAACCCCTGTTGAAAATGTCCGGAACAATGTTCCGGGCATTTTTTTACGCAGGGCCGGGCAAGGAGTTTTGCGGCTAAAGCCGCACCAGGCCCGCGCGGGCGAGTAGGAGCCGACAAGCTGCCTCCTGCTCGATCACAGCTGCATTCCTTACGTCAAAACTGAGTCAACGGAGATCATCAGATCCGGATAAATATCAGAAGGTACAGACTCTGCAAACAAATATGCATCATGATAGAATTTTCCCGATCGCGTCCCGCACACCGCGCACGCCGATCAGCTGGATTCCTTCGATTCCCTTCAGCTGCTTTTTACACGCCTCGGGCAGAATAACTGTCGTAAAGCCCAGGCGGGCCGCTTCCCGGACACGCTGCTCCGACATGGAGACAGAACGCACCTCACCGCTTAGACCCACTTCCCCGAAGGCAATCGTTTTTTCATCGATCGGCCGATCCTGCATACTGGATGCAATCGCAAGCACAATTCCGAGATCCAGAGCGGGCTCGCTCATGCGGATGCCGCCTGCAATATTAACATATGCGTCACAGGAAGAAAGCCGCAGGCCAACGCGTTTTTCCAGAACCGCGATCAACAGATTGACCCGGTTGAGATCTGTGCCTGCCGCCGTACGGCGCGGATAGGCCAGACTGGTCTTGCAGACAAGCGCCTGTACCTCCAGAAGTACCGGGCGTGTGCCTTCCATGGTACAGGCCACGATGGATCCGGAGGCTCCCTCCGGTTTGCCTTCCAGCATATATTCGGACGGATTCGGGACCTCAACAAGACCCTCAGAACGCATTTCAAACACGCCAATTTCGTTGGTAGAGCCAAAACGGTTTTTCGCGCTGCGCAGGATCCGGTAGGAGGCATAGCGGTCGCCCTCGCAGTAAAGCACCGTATCCACCATATGCTCCAGCACACGCGGACCGGCAACCACGCCTTCCTTGGTCACATGGCCAACGACAAAAATCGTAATATTCATTCCTTTGGCGATCTGCAAAAGAATGCCGGTACTCTCCCGCACCTGTGAGACACTGCCTGGGGCAGAAGCCACATCCTCATGGTACATGGTCTGTATGGAGTCGATAATTGCGATATCCGGTTTCTCCGCGGAAAGTGTCTCACGAATGTCAGCGAGATTGGTCTCACAGAAAATTTTCAGGTTCCCTGAAAAATCTCCCATCCGCTGTGCACGCATCCGAATCTGCTGAGGGGATTCCTCCCCGGAGACATAGAGAACCCGGCGTCCGTCCGACGCCAGGTTCCTGCACATCTGCAAAAGCAGAGTAGATTTTCCGATACCCGGGTCGCCGCCAAGAAGCACCAGAGATCCCTGTACAATCCCCCCGCCAAGCACGCGGTCAAACTCCCCCATGCCGGTCGTAATGCGGGATTCTTCGCTGAATTCAATCTCTGAAAGAGTCCGCGGCCTTGCCGAAAGCTCCCGGCGCACCGCACCGGAAGCTGATTTTTTACTCACTGTCTTAGGTTCTTCCGCAAAGGTGTTCCACTCTTTGCATGCCGGACACTGCCCCATCCATTTAGAGGACTCATAACCGCAGTTCTGGCAGAAAAATACAGTCTTTGTTTTTGCCATATTTCTTCCATTTCCCTCTGTTTTACAAACATCTTCTCCACAACAGCGGCCGGACAGATGCTAATACAAAGCAAAATGGCCAGGCCATTCATCAGATTCCCCATTCCAGACGAATTACAGCTTCACGACCTTTACTGACACCGGGCCGGCAGCAGCACCGGTTTCCACGCTCAATACAAGCTTTCCGCCCATGCCGGTCTTTACCGCACCAATATTCACATCCTGCAGATAGATCTTATACTGAGCATCATCCTCCATCCCGAGAATAATCTGGGCGTCCTTCTCCCCCTCGACTTCAAAGGAAACTCCATTGCCGGTCGCGTGAAAATGGCGGACTGTCGTCCCCGGAACAGACTCATACACAAACAGGCCGTTGCGCTCCAGCCTGGTGATGTCCGCGAACGTTTTTACCTTATACAAGTCGCCATCGTGTTCATAATCATACTTTTTAGACTTCTCGGAAAGCACGTGATTGCCAAAGCTGAGCGTGCCGTCCTCTTCTGTGCAGATAAGTTCCGAAATTCCTGACATACGAAAATGCCCTCCCTGTTATGTATTTCGGCCGGCCAGGGATTTCCTTCTCCTCCGGCCTTCCGACCTGTGGTATTTATTCCCCTCCGAATTCATCATCAGGCGGAACATTTAATACCCCAGTGCTTCTCAATGATACAGCGAACGGCCTTATTCAAAGCCGCCCACACTCCTGTACAGAGCGGCGGTCAGCCTGCCTGGTATGGCGGCACCCGCCTCATGTTGATTCACTATAACATAAAAATCCGCGAAATTCCAGCAGATGTTTATTCCTGTACTCTAAAAACCACAGTGCCCTTTTCAACGCCTACGCTCACGGAATCTCCCGTTTTCACCCGGCCGGACAGTATTTCTTCCGCGAGGGGATCCTCTACCCGGTTCTGTACCGCGCGGCGCAGCGGCCTTGCGCCGTACTTCGGATCATTTCCTTCCTTCGCAATCAGCTGTTTCAAAGCTGCGCTAAAGCTTAAATTCAGTCCAAGCTGCTCTTTTCCGCGCTTTTTTAATTCATCCAGCAAAAGGCTGGTAATCTCACGCAGATTTTCATCCGAAAGGGAATGAAAAACGATCGTCTCATCAATTCGGTTTAAGAACTCCGGTTTGAAAATTCTCCGGACCTCCTCCATGACGCTGCTTTTCATGGTCTCATAGTTTTTCTTTGCATCATCCCCGGCTCCGAATCCCAGATGCTTCGGCGCGATAATCGACTGCGCACCTGCGTTGGAAGTCATGATCAGGATGGTATTTCTGAAATCAATTTTGCGTCCCTGTGCGTCTGTAATATGCCCCTCGTCCAGAACCTGAAGCAAAATATTAAAGATATCCGGATGCGCTTTTTCGATCTCGTCAAACAGAACCACTGAATACGGATTCCGCCGCACCTTTTCACTGAGCTGGCCGCCCTCATCATATCCGACATACCCCGGAGGAGAGCCAACCAGTCTGGAAACGCTGTGCTTTTCCATATACTCTGACATGTCTATGCGGATCAGCGAATTCGGTGTGCCGTAGACCAGATCCGAAAGTGCTTTAGACAGCTCCGTCTTGCCGACGCCGGTCGGTCCTAAAAATAAAAAGGAGCCAATCGGACGATTCGGACTTTTCAGGCCGGAACGGCTTCTGCGCACCGCCTTCGCAACTGCCACCACCGCCTCGTCCTGACCGATCACCCGGGAATGAAGCAGCTTTTCCAGCTTAAGAAGCCTTTTTCCTTCCTGATCCGCGATTTTTTCGACAGGTATTTTCGTCCAGACGGATACAATATGCGCAATGTCCTCCTCCGTGACAGACCGGGTTTTGCCATTGCGGGCAGATAAACGCCGATCCTTCAGCCGGTGCAGCTTTTTCCCCAGCTGCTCCATCTCCTCATGCGCTATCTTCGCTTCTTCCAGATCTCCCTGGCGAAGTGCCTGTTCCCTCTTCTGTGAAAGAGCGTCGTACTGTTCCTGCAAAACAGCTGAAGATGAACCTGACTGATAGTACCCCAGCTGACTGCGGGCGCAGGCTTCATCAATCAGATCAATCGCTTTATCCGGCAGATAGCGGTCGCTGATATAGCGTTTAGAAAGCTTTACAGCTGCCTCCAGAGCTTCCTCTGTAATCGTAACGCCGTGATATTCCTCGTACTGGCGGCGCAGGCCCCGCAGAATCGCTGTGCTTTCCTCCTCCGTCGGTTCTTCCACCATAACAGGCTGGAACCGGCGTTCCAAAGCACTGTCCTTTTCTATATACTTGCGGTACTCATCAAGCGTAGTCGCTCCGATCATCTGCAGCTCGCCGCGGGAAAGAGCTGGCTTCAGGATATTGGAAGCATCCAGCGCTCCTTCCGCTCCCCCCGCGCCTATAATCGTGTGAAGCTCATCGACAAACAGAAGGATTTCTCCATCCTCCGTTACTTCGTTGATAATGCGCTTGATCCGCTCTTCAAATTCTCCGCGGTACTTGCTTCCGGCAACCATGGCCGCCATATCGAGCGTCACCACGCGTTTTTTCTGCATTGGCCGAGGAACCTCGCCATCAGCGATCTTTTGCGCCAGTCCCTCCACAATTGCCGTCTTGCCCACTCCTGGTTCACCGATCAGGCAGGGATTATTCTTCGTCCTGCGGCTCAGAATCTGGATGATGCGCTCTGTCTCCGCCTCTCTGCCAACGGTAGCGTCCAGCTTATGAGAAGCTGCGAGAGCAGTCAGATCCCGGCTGTACTGATCCAGCATCGGCGTCTGGCTTGCACTGCTGCCGTCAGAACGAATCTGGCGCACAAACTCCCGATATTTTTCTTCCGGAATCCCGGTCACCTCCACCAGATCCGAAAACAGCTTCTGCAAATTAATCTTCATCGTATGAAGCAGTCTGGTCGCCACACATTCAATGTCCTTAAGCATGGCCATCAGAATGTGTTCTGTCCCGATCTCCCGGTTTTCGAAAAAGTGAGCAAGCTCGTCGCTTTCCTCCAGAATCGAACGTGCACGGGGGGTTAATCCTTCCGGTTCCTTCAGCGTCACGCCTCCCTCCGGCGCGATCAGCCGGTCAATCAGCTCCAGCAGCTTTGCTTCCTCGACATGGTTTTCCCGCAGGATTACACCCGCAGCGCCATTTTCCTCCTGAAGAAGGCCGACCAGCAGATGCTCTGAGCCTATATAATTGTGTCCGCAGCGTTTTGCGGCACGTTCCGCAAGCCGCTGTGCCTTCATCGCACTGTCTGTGAAATGATAACGCATAAAACCTCCAATATTGAAAGTTTGGTGTAACTATTTGGGACAGTACTTCAGCCTTGCCTCGGAGTACTGTCCGGTTGCGAAAGCTTTTTATTCCGCAGGAAGATTCACCGAAAGCAGTTCTTCATAGATTTCATCTACCATCGTGTGAATTTCCTCTCTGGGGATATTTTTGCAAATGCTCTTTGCCAGCATCACGCGCAGACGTTCCCTGAGTTCTTCCATGGCCCGCTCACGATCCTCGCTGAGTGCAATCACCGCGCCGCGCCTGCGGTCAATCGTGACAAAGCCTTCCTCCCGCAGAACCGAATACGCTTTGTTTACTGTGTGCATGTTAATGCCAATATCGCCGGCCAGCTGCCGCACAGACGGAAGCGGATCCCCCTCCTGGATCATAGATCTCGCGATCATCATCACAATCTGATTCCGCAGCTGCATATACAAAGCTTCTTCGCTCTGAAAGTCAATCTCTATCAGCATTCTCTGCTGCCTCCTGTTGTACATCACCGGGCAATGAAAGCCCGACTCCCCGTATCTTGTTGTTACAGATCGATAAAATCAATCCCTACCTCACCGTCGTCCTCGCCGCCATCATCCACCGGAGGTTTCTTTCTCGTTTCATAGCGGACAGCTTCTCTGGGAGGTTCGTATTCCGGCATTTGCTTCACCTGTTTTTTCGCCTTTGAAGGCTTCGGTACCGTCGCAGGATCATCCGTCATTTTCGTGCCTGCGGACGGCTCTTTTTCATAAAAAGTATCCCTGCCGGTCCGATCAAATTCATCCGGCTCTGCATAAGTGTCAGACATCTGTCCGTCATATGCACGCGCCGTAGTTTCCTGCCGCTCCTCCGAAGCACGACGTGTTCCTGTCTCTACAATGACAGGTTTTTCAGCTTTTTTCTTCTTCTTCTTTCCGGATTTTTTCTTTTCAGATTTTTCCGGCGCACGTTCAGAGTCACGCTCCTCCTGTTCCAGCGAATATCCCATCTCATGGTAAGCGTTCAGCTCCGATTTCCGGTCGCTGTTCTTCAAGAGGAGATTGATCACCATAAACAGAAGTACGACACAAAGAGCGATCATTCCATAGAGAATCTTCATCAGAAGATTGACTCGGTCCCGATAGGAGCTCGTCTCCGATTTCAGCGTCGCAATGGTATTTTGTGCTTCTTCCAGAGTTTCCCGCGCGACACTTACATAACGAGGATCCTCTGTTTCCTCCTCCGTCTCGGTCTGGGCCTCAGTCTGCACCTCTGTCTCCGTCTCGGCTGCCGCCTCGCCTTCTTCCGCAGTGACATTCAGATAGTACGTATAAGCGTCGCCATTTTCCGCAACCACCACGATGGATACTGTAGTAGCTCCGTCCGTCAGCTCCTGCCCGGTAATATTGTCAATGTAAGCGGCACTGTTGCTTGGCGTCGGGTCCAGTGACAAGTAAGTCGTCCCGGCCGGGACTGTGACATCATAAACGGTTGTCCCATAGGCAAATTCCGGTGATACTACTGCTCCCTCCGTTGTAATTCCAAGGGAGGAGAGGGAATTATCCGCCGAAAGGCTGTCTGCCAGCGCGTTCATTCCCCCGAAGAGCAGGAATACCGCCAGAAGCAACGTCAGAAACGTGTTTTTGTTTATCTTCAGAATTCTCATTACTTATACTCCTCTTTTTGCTCTGTGACTACGCCTCGTCAATCGCCTTTCCAATATCATGCCGGAAATACTTATTTTCAAAAGAAATCCATTCCACGGCCTGATATGCGTTTGCCCGGGCACTCTTCAGATCTTCTCCCTTCGCGGTTACACCAAGCACCCGTCCTCCGTTCGTCACAATGCGGCCGTCTTTTTTCGCGGTACCCGCATGAAATACATAATAGCCATCCTTATCCTTAAAGGTATCCAGTCCTTCTATTGCCTTTCCCTTCTCGTACCGAACCGGATAACCGTCAGAAGCCAGTACTACGCAGACTGCGGCGTTATCTTCAAACTCCAGCTCCATCTGATCAAGCGTGCCGTCCACACAGGCTTCAAATACATCTACAATATCTGTTTTCATACGCGGAAGCACAACCTGCGCCTCCGGATCTCCGAACCTTGCATTGTATTCGAGCACCTTCGGTCCGTCGGCGGTCAGCATCAGTCCAAAGAAAATCACCCCATGGAACGGCCTTCCCTCTGCCGCCATGGCGTCGACAGTCGGCTGATAGATCGCCTTCTGGCAAAATTCATCAATCTCTTTTGTATAGAATGGGCTCGGTGAAAATGTGCCCATGCCGCCGGTATTTAATCCGGTGTCGCCATCTCCGGCGCGCTTATGATCCTGCGCAGAGGTCATGGTGCGTATCGTCCTTCCATCCACAAAGGAAAGCACCGATACCTCGCGGCCGGTCAGAAATTCTTCAATAACCATGCAGTTCCCGGCTGTGCCAAATTTTTTATCAAGCATGATCTCCTGTACTCCGTCCTTTGCTTCCGCCAGAGTATTGCAGATCAGCACGCCCTTGCCCAGCGCCAGGCCGTCCGCTTTGAGCACGATTGGAAATTTTGCCGTCTCCAGATAGCGAAGTGCTTCATCCGCATCTGTAAAGCTCTCATAGGCAGCCGTCGGAATCCCATATTTTTTCATCAGATCCTTCGAAAATGCCTTTGATCCTTCCAGAATCGCCGCGTTTTTCCTCGGGCCGAAGACTCGCAGCCCCTCTGCCTCAAAGACGTCTACAATCCCGCCGACCAGGGGGTCATCCATGCCGATCACCGTAAGGTCGATCTGATGCTCCTTAGCAAACGCCGCCAGGCGCTCAAACTCCATCGCCTTTATCGGTACGCATTCGGCGTACTCCTCAATCCCGGCATTTCCCGGTGCACAGTAAATCTTTTCCACTTTCGGACTCTGGGCTATTTTCCACGCGATCGCGTGTTCTCTGCCGCCGCTGCCAACAATTAAAATCTTCATAGCTTTCTCCTCTTTTTGCTGCCGTTCTTCTCTGTCCTCAGGAAAGAACTACCCGTCCGTCTTTCACGTGTACATGGCCGTTCGCAAACAGGTCAACCGCATGCGGCAAAATGACCCACTCCGCTTCCTCCATCACTCTGCGCTGCAGAATTTCCGGGGTATCATCCTGCCGCACTTCAACCGCTTTCTGCAGAATAATCGGCCCCGTATCGGTGCCTCCGTCCACGAAATGCACCGTTGCCCCGGTCACCTTCACCCCACGCGCAAGCGCCTGCTCATGTACCCTGAGCCCGTAACTGCCCGTCCCGCAAAAGGAGGGAATCAGCGACGGATGAATATTAATAATCCTGTTCGGGAAGGCATCCACCACGCACTGCGGAATCACAACCAGACAGCCGGCCAGCACGACCAGGTCCGCGTCTGACTCCTGTAAAAGGGAGAGCAGCGCGGCGTTGAACGCGTCCGGCTCGGGGTACTGCCGTCTCGTAATGCAGGCTGTCGGAATCCCGGCCTTTTTTGCCCGCTCCAGGGCAAATGCCTTTGTGCTGTTGCTGATAACAAGGACAACCTCCGCATTGGTAATCTTCCCATCCGCAATTGCGTCCAGAATGGCCTGCAAATTTGTGCCGCCCCCGGATACCATCACTGCCACCTTCAGCATAAGTCTACTCCTTTGTCTCCATTTACAATCGCTCCGATTTCATAAACCGTCTCGCCTGCCGCCTGGATCGCAGACTTCGCCGTCTTAACATCTGCCGGATCAACCGCCACGACCATACCAATGCCCATGTTATAGGTATTATACATCATATGTTCTTCGATTTCACCTTTTTTCTTCAGCAAATCAAAAATTGCCGGAACCGGATAGCTGTCCTTTCGGATCACCGCACGCTTTCCTTCCGGGAGCATACGCGGCACATTTTCATAAAATCCGCCGCCTGTGATATGGCTGCACGCTTTGACACAGGCACCGGCTTCCTTAACATTGCGAAGTGCTTTTACATAAATCCGGGTCGGCTCAAGCAGCGTCTCTCCCAGTGTGCCGCCAAGCTCCTCATAATACGTCTCCAGAGCTTCCTTCTCCATCGGAAACACCTTGCGCACCAGAGAAAATCCGTTGCTGTGAACACCAGACGAGGCAATCCCCAGGAGAACGTCCCCGTCTTTTAAATCCACGCCGGTGATCAGATCCTTCTCATCCACCACGCCGACCGCAAAGCCAGCCAGGTCATACTCATCCTCCGGCATCAGTCCCGGATGCTCCGCCGTCTCCCCGCCAATCAGCGCAGCACCAGACATCTCACAGCCTCTGGCAACGCCGCCGACGATTTCTGCAATCTTTTCAGGATAGTTTTTCCCGCAGGCAATATAATCCAGGAAAAACAGCGGCTCTCCGCCCG
>JAJQFO010000215.1 GCA_021201095.1 Lachnospiraceae bacterium | reverse complement strand
AAACTGGTTTCTCCGCCTTCATTTGTGCTAATAAATGGGGGCGGGAACTAAAGATTATCTTCTGTCATTACAGAATAAAAAGCATCCCTGATTTTCTGAACAGGTTGTATTCTTATTCCGGTTTCATCTTCTCCGTAGGGAACAACCACTTCTGTCGTATCGACAGCTTTCAGTTGTTCAGGCTTAATTACATTGTTGCCGTCATGCAGGAAATAATTAAACGCATCGGCAAAAACTTCCTTATCTTTGATAAATTTCTTTGTCAGCGTATCCGCATCGGCCATTTGCAACCACCGCCTTTCTTCATATCACCTATAATGCCATGCATTGCACTTGTTTCTTTTATAGATTACCACATAGCCAAATCGAATTCAACCACTACATTTTTTATAATTTGTTTTTATGTACCATTAAAAAAGATTTTATATGTCATAAACCAAGCCGGAGCCTGCCCGGAACAAATCCGGACAGGCTCCAATCTTCTTTCTCTACTGATTCTGCTCTTCTTTGGCCGGTCCTGTATTTTCCGGCCTTAGCAACGTTTCGTCCCCTGCAAAGCAATCCGCCAGATAACTTCTCGGGATATACCGGCTTGTGGTGGCTTCGTGCATGAGCAGAAGTCCCATGGAAAAACCGCACTCGAACATTGCCTTGTTCATACAATCCTGCGCGATAGAGTCGATGTCGAGCATTTTTTCAATCATATTATAATCTTCTTTTTCCAGCTTTTTCTCCAGCTGTATCATGATTTTTCTGGTTTTCTTACAAGCTTTCCAGTATTCCGGGCTTTCAGGCACGACCTGCTCTGCCGGATACACCTTTCCGTCAAATATTTTCTCCATTAATTTCATAGATGTTTTCTCCTTTCGCATGCGGGAGCTGCCAGAAACCCTTCCATTACCTCTGTCTCACCGTTTTTCAGTGCTTTGTTCTCCTTTGGCCCGAAAAGCAGCAGATGCCGTGTCAGTGCAGGAAGAGATTCTTTGCCGTGCTTTTGCTCCGCCGTCTCATACCAACGCTCTATGATATCCGACGCGATCGTGATCTTCCGGCAGTCAAATACGGTATCCCCGCTTACCGACAGGGCAAATTCCTGTGCTACCTTTTCAAAAAAGGTGGTCATGCTCATGTCATCGGTAAAAGCATCTATAATTTCAGGCGATATTTTTTTCTTCAACCTGTTCACCATCCTTCATCTGCCTGTTCTCGTATTCCCTGCATACCTGCCTGAGCCGTTTTATCTCATGCTGGCAAGCCGTGAGCGCATTTTCCAGCCTTCTAATTTCACTGTCCTTTTCTTTAATCAGAACCCCATAATACTCTTCCTCTTTCATGCCACATTCTCCAATTCTTTTACAGGTTCCGCAAAGACTTCTAAAAAGTCAGATGTCCAGGGATACTGTTCAAACGCATGGAGCAGCGCATAATAGCGGTGCGCATCCTCCGGGCTATCAAAGACGACACGTTCCGCATCGTCTCCGTCATAAAAGCTGCAGCCGACCACAACTTCCCATTTCCCGGTATCCGGATTCCGGTAGCAGCCGCAGTGCTCCGGATACTCTTTTCCGGCTCCCTTCGGCTCCGTCAAAATGGCGTGCACCTTCTTCCAGAGTTCATAGCGCACCCGGTCTTCCAGGCAGTCCATGCGTCGCTCCTGTTCGGAAAGCTGGTGTTTTAATTCCAGGTTTTCCTCCTCAAAAAACATCCGCGAGGACTGTTCCGCTTCCAGCGCTTTCTCTTTATCCCTTACCACTGCCCTGCTTACGTCAAGCTGCATCTTCTCCCTGTCGTACTTCCTTTTTGATATGATCATAAACATCCTTATCCTCCCATTCTTATGCCGCATTGCGGTATTTTTCTGCCCTCTGAAATGCCTCACGCACACGGGCGCCAAGCAACGTATTCCGCTTCTTTGTATCGTTGATCCGGATTGCCATGTAGATCGCTTTCCAGCTTCCGACGAGGATCACTTTCTTCTTTGCCCGCGTAACGGCGGTATAGAAGATGTTCCTTTTCAGCATACGGCGGAAGCACGGCAGCATCGGCAGGATCACCGTGTCGTATTCTGAGCCCTGCGCCTTGTGGACGGTCATCGCGTAGGCGTGCGTCAGCGGCCAGACATCATCTGATTTATAGACGATGCTGCGGCCGTCCCCGAAATCCACTTCCATACTGCATTTACCGCCATCACGCTCAATCCGTGTCACAACTCCAGTATCACCGTTTGCCACATCGTCCATGTTCTTAAGCTGCATGACCTTGTCCCCGACCTGAAAGGTCAAGCCTCCATGTTTTACCTGCGGCTTGTCTGGAGATACCGGGTTTGCGATCTCACGCAGTACCCCATTTAATGCATCCGCACCAGCAAGTGTGTCTTTTTTCAAGGGTGAAAGCACCTGTATCTCATCCGAATTTCGCCCATGCGCAAGCCACTCCGATCGGTAAACCTCGCAGATCTTGTCTGCCGCGGCCCCATCATCCGGCACGATGTAAATTTTGAAGGAATCATCCTGCTTTAAGTGAGTGTCGCCCTGGTTGATCCGGTCCGCGTTGCTGCTGATCAGGGAATGCTCACCCTGACGGAAACAGGTGTCCAGCGTGACCACAGGAATTGCACCTGAAGCGATCAGCTCCCGGAAGACCGCGCCCGGTCCTACGGACTGGATCTGGTCCTTATCGCCTACCAGCACCAGCCGTGCGCCTGCTTTTATGGAGCGGAACAGATGGTTTGCCAGGTACATATCCAGCATACTGATCTCATCCGCCACGACCAAATCATCCTCTAACATCCCGGCACGTTTCCACGTTTCCTCCCCCGGCTCGCCTGTCATCTGCAGAGCCTTATGGATTGTCATGGCAGGATACCCCGTGCTCTCATACATTTTCCGCCTTGCCCTTCCGGTCGGCGCGCACAAAAGGATCATCGCGTCACGCCGAATGGCTTCCTGCACCTCAACAATCAGCCGGATGACGGTCGTCTTTCCTCGTCCGGGGCCGCCGGTGATGATACTGACACCGTTCTGGAAGACCGTACGGACGGCTTCCCGCTGCTTTTCATCCGCGGTAACCCCCGTCTTTTTCTCCGCCTGTTTTAAATACGCATCAATATTTACCGGCCCAGGCTGGAACCTTGCAAGCCTAGCGAGGGCATACGCCGCTTCCGCCTCCGCTTCATAGGCTTTTTTCGTATAGACACTGCCCGCGCCTCCGGCAACCAGCTCCTTATCCTTATAGACCATGTCATTCCCGGCTTTTTTGATCGCGTCATCCGATACAATCTCCTCCTGGTCTTTGCGGTTTAATAAAAGGCTGACCTGCTCCACGATTTCCGCAGCGTGCAAAAACAGATGCCCGTCCCCTTCCGCTTCAGAAAGTACATAGCGGATGGCAGCCTTGATGCGCCCAGGGGCGTCCGCACGGAAGCTGCGGCTTTTCGTTGCGATCGGGTCAACCGTCAGGAATCCAAAGCCTTTCACCTCGCAAAGCCTGTACGGATCCGATTTAACAATGCTGACCGCCGCCTCCCCAAAGCGTTCCTGGATGAGCGTCACCATCCTCGGTGTCGCACCCATCGGGGATAAGTATGTCATCAGTTCCCGAATGGACATGCTCTGCCGGTAGCCTGAGAGGATTTCGGAAAGCTTCGTCTCAGTGATCCCACGGATTGTAAGCAGGCGTTCCGGTTCGTTCTCGATCACATGGAATGTCTCCTGGCCAAATTCTTCCACGATCCGCTCTGCCGTTACCGGTCCGATGCCTTTGATCAGACCAGAGGATAAGTATTTGCGGATTCCATCGACAGACGCAGGCATCCGGATATGGAAGCTTTTCACATCCAGCTGCATCCCATAATTTGTCTTTTTCCATCGGCCGCAGAGCTCCACGGTAAGCCCGTCTTCCGCAGGAAGTTCCTCCCCGGTTGCCCGGAAAGAGCCGGGGCGTTCCTCCGAATCCCTCACTTCCTTTGGCAGTTCTTCCTCTGTCAGGAACGAAGCAACTGTATAGCCGTTCTCCGCATTGTAATAAATCCTGCCAAGCGGCCGGCATTCCACCTTGCAAAAACCCTCACTCATAGGAACACCCCCGCATTCTTCTTATTTGCGCAGACATGCAGGTATTTCCCCTTTATACGGCAGTTTGCGCAGCCGCTTCTTTTCAGCTTCGCCGCGACCAGCGTATGCTCCCCGGGATACCCTTTTAACGCGCCGATCCGCACATATCCAGCCTCCGTCAGAGCATAGCACATCCCGTCCGTCCCGATGGAAAGGCCTTTGCCGCCCGCTTTGGCTGCCCTTTGCAGCATCCGGGCTATGCGGCCCTTCCCGTCCTCATCCGTCCAGAATGTATCCGTCTTCGCTGCGGTGTCATCCCGGACGGGTTCGCTTTCATCGTGCAATACATCGGACGTTTCTGTCCCATCATCACATTTCTTTTCGGTTTCCGGTTTCTTCTGCTGTTCATGCCTTGTTTCCTCCTTCTTACTGGCGGGATTGCTCCCGCCTTTTTGGTTTTCATGGTCTGCCTTATTTCCAGAGCCGTCATCCGGCTTTATTTCCCGCTCTTTTTCTTTCCCTTTTCCCCTGTCATCTGCTTCAAATGCCGTCCACGGCATCTTCATCCCGACCAGAATCAGAAAAATCGGCCCGGCTATGGAAAGCGTGCTGTAAATGATCCCGAGAAAAAACGGCCATAAAAATGGTGTCAGCAGAAATCCAACCAGTACCGACACCGTAAAAATCTGTCTGTTATTGCAAATCCATTTCTTTACCTCATCCATCGTATCCCCTTCCTTTTACGGTAATTGTCTAGTTTCATCAGCGTCTGCCAGCAAAAAAGTTTTCAAACAAACGCTTCCAAGCCGGCAGGTGTGATCTGCCGCCTTACTCGAACACAGGTTTATCCGTGCCATCAAAATCCGTATACGGATCAATGTCAGAATAGTCATCCGCACCGGAACGCGCCTTTCTGTCCGTAGAAGTCCTGCGGTCACCCTGCCTGCTTCCATAATCCAACTTGCTGTTTCCGCTCTGCCTGCCGGAACTGTTCCCATTTCTTCCGGTACTTTTCCCGCTTGTGCCGGAACCACTCTCTGCGGATCGTCTGCCGCCGGATGGGGAACCCTCAGGCGGATACTCCTCGTTGTCCGCTTCCTGTCTCTGACGCACCGGGCGGCTGGATGAACGGCTATCTCCCGCACTGCCACTCTCGCCGCGGCTGCGCTCCGATGCCGCCTTGCTCTCGGCAAACTCAAATTCCTCCGCAATGATCTGGGTGCCAAAGACCTTTCTTCCTTCCTGGTTCTTATAGCTGAAATTTTCAATCCGTCCAACTACGACGATCTTGACTGCTTTCCGAAGATACTGGTCAACAAACTCCGCGCCGCGCCCAAACGCGACACAGCCAAAAAAATCCGCCGTCACATCATCATTCTTCTTTTTAAACCTGCGGTCCACTGCCAGGCGGAATTTTGCCATCCCGACTGCGTCTCCTTCCGGTGAATCGTAGATTTCCGGATCGTCTACTAAGCGTCCCATCAAAATAACCTTATTCATTCGTTTCCTCCTCCTAATGTTTTTCCGGGCATCGGCTGTATCCCGATCTCCCGCATCATTCTGTTTCTGAAAGCCCGTATCCTGCGTCCCTCCTTCCCTTTGACGTCCTGCGTTTTTTCATTTGGACAAAGAAAAAGCACCCAGAAATCACCTTTCTGAATGCTTCAATCAATCCCAGTCTTTACTTTTTATGAAACACAAAACGGTTTCCAAACTTAGCTCCCGGCCAGAGCCGCCGGAATAAAAATCATGTCATCCTCTATGGATGAACCAAATCAGCTTTCGATGGTATAGTAGCACAAGTTCTGGTAGGAGTCAACTGATTTTGTGCTATATATTGTTTCCTCTCGGGTATATTGTACAAAAGACCTGCTGCCGTACACAGTATACAGACAAACAGGCAGACAGCGGTCAACAGATGTAATATTGGTAGACAGCTGATAAGAAATTGTAATAGGATAGCATATTGTAGCATTGCATTCATAGGAATAAAAAAGGACTGCATGGCAAAAATATTTTGCAACGCAGTCCTATTTCACGGTTTAACCATATCAAATTATGCGCGGGATCAAAGGGCAGTACCCAAGCACGTTGTCCCTGATTTCGATGAATCTGTTTCTCATTCCTATACAGATTTTCAGAATCAAGTCTTAGATCGTATCCTTGTCTTTTACCCCGACTCCCAATATCAGAGTAAATATATTCATTCCTTCTATCCCGTACATGTCCGGCCTTTGTATCCCTGTTCTGCCTGAAAGCAGCTATCCTGACTGTCCAAAGCGTCAATTTCATCAGCTGCCGCTTATATCTTCATATATCTGTCTGACATTGTTCTCGATGTTGGTGCTGTGTATATAACCGAAAGGCAGATCCCGCTCCCGCAGGACTTTCACATAAGCGCCATAAGTCCGATGCGCCAGATGTTCTGTAAAGAAATAGGTATAATCCGCACCATCGAACACGCGCAGGTCCACGACCGCCGACAATTCTGTGCTGATAAAACGCCAGCCATTAAATTTGGCTTTCAATTTATTCAGCCAGTTCTCGTGGCCGCCAATGATAACGATCTTCTTTCCAGAAATCAGTCCCTCCATTTCCGCGATGTCTGCCGCGCCGGTATCTACATCGCCTTCGGTCGAACGATAAACATGTTCCCGCAGGGCGTGGAGCTCTTTCTGGTCATCCTCATGCTGCTGTTTGAGTATCTTTACATCCTCGGACAGTCCACGCAGATTATTATTTGTCTCCCGGAGGTGAATGTTTTCCTGCTCCGCGTTGTGAAGCCGGGTGCGCAGCCTCTCAATTTCAGCATGCATCCTCTTTTCCCGTTGTGACGCGTCTTCCACCGGCACCGTACTGATCATTGATTGCTGTGATACATCAGACATCGCATTAGTCGCTGTATCAAGCACCGTATTAAGCGGCACGTTGCTCGCGGCACCCGGATCTTGTGAAAATCCCCGGGAGCCTGCCGGATCCGTTGGGCCTATTGAACTTACACCACTCTCGCCATTCACTTTCTCCGGCTGGAAGCGCGGCCTTTGGGGTGTCTCCAGAACATACTCAGATGAAATGCCAAGGATATCGTTCAGCGCAACATTGATGCGGCTAAACTCCTGTGTCATCTTACTCGCGAACATATAGATCACGCTCAGCGTCTGGATGTCCTCAAAGTTAAACTCTTTTCTCCTGAAATTCATTTTCAGCAAGGCAAGAGTTCTTACCATATTCAGTTCTTCCTCAGCCCGGTCTGCTGTTTCCTCGTTTCCTGTGATATAAGTCTGCGTGTAGCCAAAGGTCTGCAGGGAAGCACAGGCCAGTTTTCTGGCGATCCACCAGCGCGGCATCGTCTTTTTGTCAAACCTGCCATTGTGCTCATTGAGCCAGTCCGAAACCTGCTCCCGGCATTCATCCAGGATATCCGCCGGGAATTCAAATTCGAGCATGGATCTTTTGTTACGGTCCATGGTTTTCCATGTCTCATCCATGACGGAATAAGCATACTCAATATCGCCAAATTCCACGCCAAGAAACGGAGCCATGGCAAATATCCTCGGGAGCCGCCAGTTTACCGGATACGGGCTTGAATCTGTGCTGCGCTTTGTTAATTCCAGGGCATCCGCCGAATTCAGTTCCCGGAAGCGTTTTAATGCATTGTATTCCTGCCTGTAATAGGTCTTGTACAAATAAATGAGCAGGTTCCGGGAATACTCGCTCCCCTTCTTCGCGCCCTGATAGACCAGGCTTAGAATCTTCATATTAAGAAACAGCGTTTTGGGGGCGTCCTTCGGCGTGTCAACGCCATAGTCCGCATCATGATAAAGATCCAGATTGACAAACTCATGCTTCAAAAATTCGTTCGCAATCATCGGAAACTCATCATACAAATCCATATTCTCAAAGAAAACACGCATGAGCAGACATTCCATTCTATAGCTGTCTGCAGCAATCACGTCGCCTTCACTGTCCATAAAAGTGCTCCGTTTTGCCATCAAAATCCGCCACCTTCCCATTTTGGTCGAACTGCAGCCGCAGTTTCTGCCACAAACGGGCAGAAATTCTCTGCAGCGTGCAGCATTATAGATTCACGACATATTGCACCCTGATCAGGAACTCCGCGAAGTCGCAGCCATTCAGCATTTCATCATAGCTGCAGCCAAGTCCCTGTACAAAATCATAGCCATCAATGTCCTCAATCATGTCAAAAGCGGTCTCCCGCAATCTGGCATCCACATCATCGCCTTTTTCGGGAGCTTCCTGTTCATCGTCCTCCAGCATAAAGATAAGAGTGCCGAGCGCGGCGTTGATCATGTCCGCCAGTTCAAGCTTGTCAACAGCAATGTTTTCCTCATCTGTACTTACAATGACACTCTCCATAATTTCCTTCGGCTTCGTTGCCTGATTCAGGAGAGCCTTTATCGCCTCCGCGACGATCTTCTCCTTATCCGTAAGGTGCAGACCATCCAGAATGATATCCCATTTCTGTTTATCAATATACATCTTAAGTCCTTTCCCGTATAAACCTCACACGAAAGTAAGCGGCATCACAAAATACAGCGTCAGGCAGAGACTCATCATGCCTATATAAAATAAGTCTCTCCCTTGCGCATTTTACGCCATTCCTCCTCGCCAAAGGCTTCCAC
This sequence comes from Lachnospiraceae bacterium, assembly GCA_021201095.1. GTDB lineage: Bacteria > Bacillota > Clostridia > Lachnospirales > Lachnospiraceae > Choladousia. The sequence goes on along the minus strand of JAJQFO010000215.1, from coordinate 735 downwards.
ACACACCTGCTCGCATTCCTCCAGCCAATCATCCATGTCGGATTCTATCACTGAGCACATGAACCTGTAATCATCTCCGCTTACATACCCATGCTTCATCATACATTCATAGAAATTTTTAATAGCCTGGACCGTCTGCTCCAGATTATAAGGAGTTGCCGTCAGGTCTTTATGAATATAGTACCAGGAAATATAGTATCCCACCTCGCGGCAGCCTTTCGCAAGAATTCCTCTGTTTTCGTCCTTTATAACAAGTGTCGATATATCAGCATCCGGGGACTCTACATCCATCAGACGCTGAAGGAAATAATTGAGGTATATGTCCGCACATGACATATCTCTGTTCATTATTCTTTTACTTCTGCCTGCTGCTTTCAAGTCTGCTTCAAAAACATCCAGATACCGCCTGCTCACCTGTTCCCAGCCAGCTTCTCCGACCGGATACTCCTGCTGATTTTGGTCTGTTGCCACTTCTTTGCCTTCCACATTTGATCCCATAATCTTCACCCATACGCGGTATTTGCAATATTTCCCGCCCTTTCGTGATTCGTTTCGCCTCGTGCCTGTCATTTGCTTCTCATAAACTGGCCACTGGTTTGCTCCATGCGCAATTGTCTATAAACGGGGAGCATTATTTGAGCCTGGCACTCGGTTTCCTCTAATGATCAATTAGCATCTGGAAGACATAATCATAGCTTCCCTTATTGTGTCAAAAGCACTCCGTGAAATCGTGGT
>JAJQFO010000344.1 GCA_021201095.1 Lachnospiraceae bacterium | reverse complement strand
AAGAGGTAACTGGCTACAGCAGTGAAGTGAGCGGAAGCATGAACGGAGGCTTCACGATCACAAATACGCTGCTCACGAGCGTTGGTGTGGCAAAGAGCTGGAATGACGGCAATGCGGACCATACCAATGACAAAGTAACCGTGAAGCTTCTGACCGTAAAGTCGGACAATACAACAAGCGAGACCGGGAAGACGGCGGAGCTCAACGAGGGGAACAGCTGGAGTTACACGTTCGAAAACCTTGCGGCATATGACGAGAACGGAGACGCGATCACATATACTGTAGAGGAAGAAGAAGTAACTGGCTACAGCAGTGAAGTGAGCGGGAACATGGAAGACGGCTTCACGATTACGAACACGCTACTTATGAGTATTGAAGGCTCAAAGACTTGGTCTGACAATGACAATTTAAGCGGCAAGCGTTCGAGCAGAATCATAATCAATCTGTTGGCAGATGGCAAGAAGATTGACAGTCAGGCTGTAACAGCAGCGACAGATGGTACATGGACTTACAGTTTTACAGATCTTCCAAAATATGTGGATGGCAAGGAGATTATTTATACCATCACAGAGGAAACGGTAGCTGGTTATACAACTATGATCGATGGCTACAATGTAACCAACACCCTTGACACCGGTTCCCTAACCGTAACCAAGACCGTAGCTGGCAGCACCATCGACACCACCAAAGAATTCACCTTCACGGTAACCTTAAGCGACGAAACCCTGAACGGCACCTTCGGTGAAATGACATTCGTGAATGGTGTAGCAACTTTCACTCTGACGCATGATGAAACTAAGACCGCGACAGGCATTCCGGTTGGCACGACCTATACGGTGACAGAAAACTCCTATACAGAGGATGGTTATGTGACAACTTCGGATGGCGCGACTGGAACAATCGTGAAGGATAAGACGCAGAAGGCAGAATTTACAAACACAATCACCTCCGTCAAGATCAGCAAGGTGGACGTAACGACCGAGGATGAGCTTCCGGGAGCAACGATCGAGATTATTGACAAGGATGGAAATGTTGTGGAAGAGTGGACATCCACAGATCAGCCGCATGAAGTGACCGGTCTGGTGCCGGGTGAGGAATATACCCTGCGTGAGACGGTAGCTCCGGATGGCTATACAGTAACGACGGATACCACCTTCACCCTGGATGAAAACGGAGAAATCGACACAAGCAAGACAACTACCACGGTAAGTGACGAAGGCGTCCTGCTGGTAGAGGATACCATGACCACCGTCAAGATCAGCAAGGTAGACATAGCGGACGGCGATGAGCTTCCGGGAGCAACGATCCAGATTCTTGACAAAGATGGAAACGTAGTAGATGAGTGGACATCCACGACCGAGGCACACGAGGTAACCGGTCTGAAGACAGGTGAAACCTACACCTTGTGTGAGACGGTAGCGCCGGATGGCTACTCCGTAACGACCGATACGACCTTCACGCTGAAGGACGACGGAACGATCGACACAGAGAATACCACGACAACCGTAGACAAAGACGGCGTGCTGCTGGTAGAGGATACGATCACCACCGTCAAGATCAGCAAGGTGGACATTGTAGACGGTAAGGAACTCGAGGGCGCGACGATCCAGATTATTGACAAAGACGGAAAAGTCGTAGAAGAGTGGGTATCTACGGATGAGGCACACGAGGTAACCGGCCTTAAGACGGGCGAAACCTATACCCTGCGCGAGACGGTGGCGCCGGACGGCTATGAAGTGACGACGGATACGACCTTTGTCCTGAAAGAGGACGGCACGATCGACACGGAGAACACGACAACCACGATCAGCGAGGACGGCGTCCTTCTGGTAGAGGATTCAATGACCACGAGCGAGGAAGCTTCGATTGAGATTACCAAAGATCTGCTGTATGTACCTGCAGATGGTGATTCGGTAGCGATCAACGCGGTGGATCGGACCTTCTACGTGGCACTGTACTATGACGAGGCCTGCACGCAGCTCGCGTTCGAACCGAAAGCACTGGTTTATCAGAATGCTTCCTCGAGCACGGTGACCTTTACCGGCATCGAGATTGGCAGAACCTACTACGTCGCTGAGTGCGATGAGGATGGAGTGGCCCAGAACGTATTTATTGACGAAGAAGGCAACATCTGCTATGCGAGCTTCAATGACGGAAATGTTGTAGTCGTAGAAGAGGAAGACGGAAGCAAGACGGTTTACTTCGCGAATGAGTTTTACGATATAACCGGACTTGGATATTACTGGGAAGGTGAGCTGAAGATCACGAAGGAGCTGATTGACGCAGAAGGAAACGCAGTCGATGATGACTCTACGTTCTATGCTGGTATCTTCACAGATCCGGAATTTACAACTCTGGCGACGGCGGCTGACGGCGTATCGTTGGATACGAACCCGATAGCAATCGACATGAACGACAGTTCAGAGTCAAGTGTGACGATAAAGGTAAGCACAGTGGTTGGCCAGACCATCACTCTTTACGTGACTGAGACCGACGAGAATGGTGTGCCGGTGGTATCCGGATCGGATGATTTCATGTATGAGGTAACCGTCGATGGCGGAAACGTAGAGCTGTCGGAGAGCAACATCAATGCTGAAGTCGTCATCACGAACCAGATCATCGAGGAAGAGGAAGAATCGGAAGAAGAAACTGAGGAAGAGACCGAGACGGAAACGGAAACCGAAACGGAAACGGAGAAAGCGACAGAATCCGAGACCACCTCAGCAGTCCAGACCGGCGATGACACGCCGCTGGCACAGTACTTCGGACTGATGCTTCTGGCGATGGCAGCACTTCTGGGAGAAGCTTTCTACAGAAGAAAACGCGCCGGCGGACAGGAAAAACGATAACACGGAAACGCTGAAATAAGACGATACAGAGGCGGCGATCCTCTGACCACCAGGCAAATAAGGAAAAAAGAGGCTTGATCGAATTCAGCTTGCAGGGAGTCGGAGGAGCGCTGGCAGAAAACATCCATGGAGGCGTGACCGATGGCAGGAAAATTATGGACGGACGAGGAACTCGCGATCCTGACCGAAGGATACCCAAAAGAGGGGATCCGGGTCATGGACCGGCTTCCCGGCCGGACGAGAAGCATGATTACACAGCGGGCGCACAGGCTTGGCCTGACCGCGCCCGCGGATGATTGGACTGCGGAGGAACTGGCCATTTTAAAGCGCTGGTATCTGACGGAGGGCAGCGATGTGGTAAACCGTCTTCCCGGAAAAACCCGCAACGCCGTGCGTGCGCAGGCACAGAGAATCGGCCTGCTGAACAAAGCCCGGTGGAGCAAGGAAGAAGATGCGATCCTGTTTCAGTGGTATCCGGCCGAAGGCCCGGATGCGGCCGAACGCTTAGAAGGCCGCTCCAGAGAGTCCGTGCGGATCCACGCACAGAAGCTTGGCATACGCTGCAGATAGTTTAATAATGAAGAAAAAGACCTGCCGTACGAAAGTACAGGCGGGTCTTTTTCATTAATTTTGCTTGTGAATGAAAGAGGTATATGTTAGACTAAAACAATAGAAAAAGCGGAGGTGAGCAGCATGGCTGATAGAACTAGAATGCCGATAGGTATTGATGATTTTGCTACAATTCGAACAAACGATTTCTATTATATTGACAAGACTGGAATGATAAAAGAATTGCTAAATAACTGGGGGCTGGTAAATCTTTTCACCCGCCCGCGTCGATTTGGAAAGAGTCTGACTATGAGCATGCTCCAGAGATTTTTCGAAATCGGTACGGATAAAAGTCTTTTTGATGGGTTGGAAATCTCAAAAGAAACGGAGCTTTGTGAAATGTACATGGGTCAGTTTCCGGTGATTTCCATATCGCTGAAGCAGGTGAACGGCTCCACATTCGATGAAGCGCGGCAGCAATTGTGGAATGTCATCACTGAGGCTGCGGAGCAGCTTGATTATTTGCAGGAAAGCACTGTGCTTAATTCGCGGGACAAGCGGAAAATATATGACTTAAGCGAGGGAAAGGGAGACCTTCAGATGGCGCTGAGGCTGCTGTCGAGGATGCTGTACAGGCATTATGGCAAAAAGACGATTATCCTGATTGATGAGTATGACGCGCCGCTCCAGATGGCTTACCAGCATGATTATTATGACGATATGGTTGTTCTGATCCGCCAGATTTTCGGGTATGCGTTAAAATCAAATGAGTCGCTGCAGTTTGGTGTCTTGTCAGGCTGTATGCGGATTTCCAAAGAAAGTCTGTTTTCTGATTTAAATAATCCGAAGATTTATTCGATGCTGAATGATGAGTGTGATGAATGGTTTGGATTCACCGACCAGGAAGTGTGGAAGCTTTTGGATGATATCGGCTTAAGCCAGTATTTCGATATCACAAAAGACTGGTACGATGGATATCGTATTGGCGTAACGGACATCTATTGCCCCTGGGATGTGATCAACTGGTGCAATCAGCTTTTGACCTCATCTGACAAGATGCCCGGGAATTACTGGACAAATGCAGGAGAAAACAGCATTATTAATCGGTTTGCCTGGATGGCTGAGGACGCAGACCGATATGACTTGGAAGTCCTTTCAGAAGGCGGCTGCGTGGATAAAGAGTTAAACTTTGAACAGACCTATCCGGATCTTTACAGCAGCACGGATAACCTTTGGAGTCTGCTGTTTACTGCAGGCTATCTTACACAGCGCGGACGAAACGAGGACGGGACTTACCGTCTCGCTATACCGAACCGGGAAATTCGAAAGGTATTTGCCGACCAGATCCAGAAATGGTTTATGGTAAAGATGGAGGGAGGCTTACAGGAGCTTTACAAAGCCTTCGACAGGGGGAAGGCTGAAGAGATTGAAAAGTGTATTAACGATTGCCTGAAAGAGTCCATAAGTTTTATGGATTGTGGTAATACCGAAGAACAGAAAGAATCTTCTTACCATACTCTGCTGATCGGGATGGCAAAAGGGCGGAAAGGGTGGATTGTAAAGTCGAACAGAGAGGCGGGGAAAGGAAGAGCTGATATTATACTCATCAACCGCATGAAGCAGGAAGGCATTATGATAGAAGTGAAGCATACAAATGATGAGCGAAAGCTTCAGGATAAGGCCGAGGAAGCATGTCAGCAGATCAAAGACATGAATTATAATGAGTACTTTCTCGGATTTCAGATTAATAAGATAGAGGAATACGGGATAGCGTTCAGCGGGAAGAAATGCCGGGTTTTGCGCGGATAGTAAGTAGGATATGAATATGGCGCAAGACTACCGTTAATAAAAAGCTTTAAAGGAGGAATTTTTTGTGAAACCCTCTAAAAAATTCAATACGACAGGAGTCTGTGTGCCGGGCATACATTATATGGTTGATACTTCTGCGGCAAACCGGCAGATTATCGAAAAATACATCGTTCCGGGAGAATATTTTACCATTAACCGTGCCCGTCAGTATGGCAAAACGACGACACTGGAGCTGCTTTGCCGGCAGCTTGGAGAAGATTATCTGGTCCTTGACATCAGCTTTGAGGCCGCTGATGAATATCCGTCGCGTTCCGATGCGTGGACAGGCAATGGCTTTCAAAAGGCTGTCCGGCTTCTGCGTTTGGAAAACAATACGCTTTTTTGACGATATGTTTAAAAAGCTGAATGAATTTCCGGCTCTTTCCAACATGCTTGTTTCCATTCTCTTTTCCGGGCGCTGTATTTCATACAATCCAGATACGGAGGAAATATCGACGGGGATTCGTTTTGGATTTATCAAAGAAGTGAACAGCCAGATAGCGGTTGCAAATCGTATCTTTGAAATGCGGTTGTATAATTATCATCTGTCGCGCGAGGATGTCGGCAATTACACCTATCAGGCGGCTATACAGGCAAAAAATCAATTTATCCATGGGGCGATTCTGGATATGGATCGCTGGACTACGCCGCAAACTGCGATTAACTGAATAGCCATCGCTGGGTTATGCCGCAAACTGCGATTTACTGAAAAAATATATTTCAGAAAGGGCAAATTTGGAGAAAATTCAGAAATTAGCACTCAACACTTGACTTGGCTAACAATTGGTGTTATAGTTCGGATGGAACAAAAAAGAGCTGTTCGGAGCATGGATTTCAAAACCAGTATGTGCAGACGGTAGATCAATGCAATAACCGGCCACCAGTCCGGCGGAGATTCTGCAATAATCAGATCGTAGCCCGGCGGAGAACCAGCAATGATCGGACCGCAGCCCGGTGGAGAACCAGCAATAATCGGACCGCAGCCCGGCCGAAATCCTGCAGCAATCGGACGTCTGTCCATGACATTCGGACAGCAATAGACGCAATCATATAGAAGTAAAAGACGAGGAGGGAGCTTATGAATTTTACGAAATTTACGCAGAAGTCTGTGCAGGCGGTCAATGATCTGGAGAAGATCGCCTACGATTTTGGCAATCAGGAGATAGAGGAGGAGCATCTGCTCTACGCGCTGCTGCATCAGGAGGACAGCCTGATCGGCAAGCTGATTGAGAAGATGGAGATCCAGAAGGACTATTTTGAAAACAGTCTGGAACAGGCGCTGAACGCCAGGGTCAAGGTATCCGGCGGGAATCCTTACATCGGCCAGTACCTGAATAAAGCACTGGTGAGCGCAGAGGATGAGGCAAAGCAGATGGGCGACGAGTACGTATCGGTGGAGCATCTGTTTCTGTCGCTGCTGGACAACCAGAGCCCTTCGATGAAAAAGCTTTTTAAAGAGTTTGGCATTACGAAGGAGCGGTTTTTGCAGGCCCTCTCGACCGTGCGTGGCAATCAGCGCGTGACCACGGACAATCCGGAGGGGACCTATGATACGCTGAATAAATACGGCGAGGATCTGGTGGAAAAGGCGCGGAGCCAGAAGCTGGATCCGGTGATCGGGCGCGATACGGAGATCCGCAACGTGATCCGCATCCTTTCCCGCAAGACGAAAAACAACCCGGTGCTGATCGGCGAGCCGGGCGTCGGCAAGACGGCGGTGGTCGAGGGACTCGCGCAGCGGATTGTGCGCGGCGACGTGCCGGAGGGCCTGAAGGATAAAAAGATTTTTTCGCTGGATATGGGCGCGCTGGTGGCTGGTGCGAAGTATCGCGGCGAGTTTGAGGAGCGTTTGAAGGCGGTGCTCGAAGAGGTGCGTAAGAGCGAGGGCGAGATCATTCTCTTTATCGATGAGCTGCACCTGATCGTCGGCGCCGGGAAGACGGACGGCGCGATGGACGCCGGCAATATGCTGAAGCCCATGCTGGCCCGCGGCGAGCTGCATTGCATCGGTGCGACGACGCTGGATGAATATCGTAAATATATTGAGAAGGACGCGGCGCTGGAGCGGCGGTTCCAGCCGGTGCTGGTCGACGAGCCGACCGTGGAGGATACGATCTCGATCCTGCGCGGCCTGAAGGACCGGTACGAGGTGTTCCACGGTGTGAAAATCACGGACAGTGCGCTCGTGGCGGCCGCGACGCTTTCCCACCGCTACATTTCGGACCGTTTCTTGCCGGATAAGGCGATTGACCTCGTGGACGAGGCCTGCGCCCTGATCAAGACCGAGCTGGATTCTCTGCCGACCGAGCTGGATGAGCTGCAGCGGCGGGTGATGCAGATGGAGATCGAGGAGGCCGCCCTGAAAAAAGAGACCGACCGGGCGAGCCATGAGCGCCTCGAGGAGCTGCAGCGTGAGCTGGCTGAGCTCCGTGACGAGTTTGCTACGCGCAAAGCGCAGTGGGACAATGAGAAAAAGGCGGTCGAGAACCTTTCCTCGCTGCGTGAGCAGATCGAGGCGATGAATAAGGAGATCGAGCTGGCGCAGCGCAATTATGATCTGGAAAAAGCGGCGAAGCTCCAGTACGGCGAGCTGCCGAAGCTGCAGAAGCAGCTGGAGATCGAGGAGAAAATCGTGCAGGAGCGCGATATGTCCCTCGTCCATGAGAGCGTGACGGAGGAAGAAATTTCCCGGATTATTTCCCGCTGGACCGGCATTCCGGTGGCAAAGCTGACGCAGGGTGAGCGTGAAAAAATCCTGGCGCTGGACGACGAGCTGCACAAACGCGTGGTGGGCCAGGACGACGGCGTAGAAAAGGTGACCGAGGCCATTCTGCGCTCCAAGGCCGGGATCAAGGATCCGTCCAAGCCAATCGGCTCCTTCCTGTTCCTGGGACCGACCGGCGTCGGCAAGACTGAGCTGGCCAAGGCATTGGCGCAGAGCCTGTTCGACGACGAGCAGAACATGGTTCGTATCGATATGAGTGAATATATGGAGAAGCATTCCGTCTCCCGCCTGATCGGAGCGCCTCCCGGATATGTGGGCTACGAGGAGGGCGGCCAGCTGACCGAGGCCGTGCGCCGCAAGCCTTACTCCGTCGTCCTCTTTGACGAGGTGGAAAAGGCGCACCCGGACGTCTTCAACGTGCTGCTGCAGGTGCTGGACGACGGGCGGATCACTGACTCCCAGGGCCGTACGGTGGACTTTAAAAACACCATCCTGATCATGACCTCCAACATCGGTTCTCAGTATCTGCTCGAGGGCATCGAGCCGGACGGCAGCATCCGCCCGGACTGCCAGGAGCAGGTGATGAGCCAGCTGCGCGCCAGCTTCCGCCCGGAATTCCTGAACCGGCTTGATGAGATCATTCTCTTCAAACCGCTGACCAAAGATAACATCGGCAGCATCGTCGACCTGATGATGGACGACCTGAACCGCCGTCTGGACGCACAGGACATCCGCCTGGAGCTTTCTCCGGATGCGAAAGCCTGGATCATCGAGGGTGGCTACGATCCGGTATATGGTGCACGCCCGTTGAAACGGTTCCTGCAGAAAAATGTAGAAACCCTCGCCGCGCGGCTCATCCTCTCCGGCAAAGCCGGTCCGGACGACACCATCGTCTTTGCAACCGCGGGCGGTCAGCTGACCGCCGATGTGCGGGAGGTTGTGGAGACCGTAGGCTGAGCGCGGCAGATATGGGCTGCGCCCTGACAAGGTTCGCGGAAATTGCGGGAAAACGTCGCAGTGTACAGAAACCACAGGAACATAGAAACATAAAACAGGCAAAAAACAGCAGGAGGAAATCACATGGAGCTCCCCAGCGACCCGATGATTTTATTAAGCTATATCAATACCCAGCTCCGCGACAATTACGAGTCGCTCGACGACCTCTGCGCGGGGCTGGGCGTCCCGCGTCAGGAGATCGTCGAAAAGCTTCGCGCGGCCGATTATGAATATGACGCAGGGCGAAACGCGTTTGTATAAACAAAATGTGCCTGCAGTTGCTGCCCGATAAACGGAAACCAGCGACACGTGCTGCAGCAATCATATAATTATAAGGGATACGACATGTGTCGCCGCAGTCCTGAAAACGGAGATTTGCAATATTTCTAAAAAGAAGCACTGAAAAGAAGGCTGAAGTGAAAAAGTAAATTCCACTCTGAAAAGCGCAAAAAATAGGTGGAGATT
>JAJQFO010000284.1 GCA_021201095.1 Lachnospiraceae bacterium | reverse complement strand
GTTACAAAAACATCAAATTTGTGTCTTGACAAAAGTCATTACATATCAGTTTTTTTATTAATTTTCGCTAAAAGTAGCCAAAAAAAATCTTGTAATTTCGGAAAAAGTTGCTATAATGGATTGCGTAGATATGATAAAAGGGAGTATTAGCGAGCTCAGAAAGGTGGATGCCCAGATGAACATTGGATTTATAGCGCATAACAACAAGAAGACACTCATCGAAAATTTTTGCCTTGCATATAAATACATTCTCTCCAGACACAACCTGTACGCTACAGGAGGTACAGGAAGACGTATAGAAGAAGTCACGAACCTCAAGGTATATAAATTCCTTCCGGGGAGCGTTGGCGGAGATAAACAGTTTATGGACATGATTGAGCGCAACAGTATGGATATGGTCATTTTTTTCTACAATCCGATCACGGCCAGTCCCAATGATCCGGATATCTTCGCCATATCCAGATGTTGCGACGAGTATAATATCCCGATAGCTACCAACATTGCTACTGCCGAATCCCTGGTCCTGGGACTTGCGCGAGGCGATCTGGACTGGAGATTAAATATTCGTTCGGATGACCTGTAGATTATGTGATGTTCCGTACATTTATCACTGATCTATTTACTGAAGCAATACTATTTCTTTTGTTGTTTAATCGTTTGATACGCCAGTAATTTTCAGCTGCCTGCAAACCGGGCAGCACATATATAAAAAGACAGTCCAGGTAAAATACGAGAACTGCCTTTTCTTTTGCTGCATTTATTGTAGTTATTTAGTAGTTTTTACCTGATTTTACAGGTCAATACTGCCGGATACTTCTCCATTGATCACGTAGTAAGCTTTGTTATCTTCCGGCTTCAGATACACGGTAATTGTAACGATATCGCCAATCTTATGATTCAGCTCTTTCGTCCAGATTTCCTTGATCTGCTTAATCAGTGCTTCCTTGCTGATTTCTTTACCTGCATACTGCAGATAAATCTCCTCTTTCAGGGGCTTTTTGGCAGCTTTAGCGACAGCCTTCTTTGCTTCCGCAGTCATTGAATCCGCTTTCTTTGCGGCTTCTTTTGCAGCTACCTCAGCTTTCGCGGTTGCTTTTTTTGTCACTTTCTTTGTCTTCTCTATCATCTCTCCCACAATTTCTTCCGAACTCTTTTTTCCAGCTGGCATTTTTCTTCCTCCAATTTTATTTCTGAATTTCATCATTGAATCTTTTGCCCACCTTACATTTATGCTGCAGATGGACATTTCACTCGTCCTGCGGCATCCCACTAATATGAGAAAAAGCTTCGCCATCGACGATACGTGAAACAGTTACGATATTTATAATTCGTTTAACGAGGTCATGATATAACAAATCCAAAAGCAATACAAGTCGAAAAATTGACAAAATTATTTTTCATTCAGCGTTTTTTCCATATAAATCAACGATATATGCAACCAATATCATGTAGGACAATGGATAAAAAATAAGTCCAAGAAACGTTTTCCCTTAAAGTCCCAGTCCACCGGCAGATCGGTCTGACTGCCGTTCCAGACGTTCATACTGCATTTTCAATCCTGCGTGATCAGGCATGGATAAGGATGGATCCTCTGCCAGAATGCGCTCTGCCGCTTCATTGGCCTGCTGCAGAATGTCCGCATCCTGATAGATATCCGCCACCTGAAAATTCATCAGACCGCTCTGGCGGATTCCAAAAATGTCTCCAGGACCGCGCAGCTTCAGATCCTGGGAGGCAATTTCAAAACCATCATTGGAATGATTCAGAATATCCAGGCGTTTCTGGTTGGTCTCACTTTTATCAGTCTGCATAAAAATACAATAGGACTGTGCGGCTCCGCGTCCTACACGTCCACGGAGCTGGTGAAGCTGCGCCAGGCCAAATCGCTGTGCATTTTCGATCATCATAACCGTTGCATTCGGCACGTTTACGCCAACCTCCACAACAGTGGTGGAGACAAGCACCTGAATTTCGTTGCGCAGAAACCGCTCCATAATTTGATTTTTTTCATCCGCCTTCATCCGGCCATGCATGCTCTCGATGCAAATATCCTTTGCCAGATTTTCTCGGAGCGTTTCTGCATAATCTGTGACGTTTTCAGCATCTGCTGTATCGCTCTCTTCGACCATGGGGCAAATCACATAGGCCTGATGCCCTTTTTTCACCTCAGACTCAATAAAAGCATATGCTTTCGGGCGGTAACCAGTATGAACGACGCAATTTTTTATGGGCAGTCGCTCCGATGGCATTTCGTTCAGCACGGAAATATCCAGATCTCCATAGAGAATCACAGCAAGGGTTCGGGGAATCGGAGTGGCGCTCATAACCAGTGTATGCGGAGTATTCCCCTTCATCCCCAGAGTCTCTCTCTGACGCACACCAAATCGATGCTGCTCGTCTGTAATAACCAGTGCCAGGTCGTGATATACCGCTTTTTCCTGAATCAGCGCGTGTGTTCCGACGATAATCGACGCTTCCCCTGATTCCATTTTTGCATAGGCGAGACGTTTTTCAGAGGCGCTCATGGAGCCTGTCAGGCAGAGGACTTCATATGGAAAATGATTTTCCTCCAAAAGCGCCTGAATCGTCTGATAATGCTGTCTTGCAAGGACTTCGGTCGGTGCCATCAGGGCTGCCTGATAACCGTTTTCGGCTACCTCCAGAAGAGCGAGTACGGCAAGAATGGTTTTCCCGGATCCGACATCGCCCTGAATCAGCCGGGTCATTGACTTTTCCCCCTGCAGCTCCCGCTCAATATCCGCCCATACCCTGCGCTGTGCAGAGGTTAGTTCATAGGGCAGCGATGCGATCAGCCTTGCTGCCGAGCCTCCGGCGCAAATATGGAAATGATTGCGGACTTCCTGCCGATGTTCTTTCAAGGTCCGCAAACGCAGCAGAAAAAAGAGAAACTCATCAAATACCAGCCGCCGGCGCGCCTCTATCAGCTTCTCCTGATCCTGAGGAAAATGCATCTGTGTGACTGCTTCCGAATAGCCGCAAAGATGATAGCGCGCTCTCTCACATTCCGGAAGGTATTCTGCAGCAGCCGGTAAATTTTCAAGAACTTCTCTGACAGACCTTTGCATCGTTTTTTCGGTGAGTCCCTTTGTAAGAGAATAGACCGGCTGCCACACAGACAGGCGTGCCTGATACTGTTCCTTTTGAAAAACGGCCGGCTGCTCAATCAGCAGTCGGGTGCCTTTTTTCTTTATTCTGCCGCGGAACACAAAAACCATCCCAGGCTTCAGCGAGGTTTTCAGATAGGGCATATTGTACCAGGTCAGGCTGATCTGACCAGTACCATCAGAACAGGACGCTGTGGATACACAGCGTCCTTTGAAATATCGATTCGAAATCGGAGATAACAGGCTGCCTTCTACAGCGGCGATTTCGCCTTCTGTCAGATCTGCAATGCGAATCGGCGTCTGATACTGATCGTACGAACGCGGAAAATAACTAAGAAGATCTCCTGCGGTCTCGATTCCAAGCTTTAAAAACAGCTGCTTTGTTTTGGGACCAATTCCCCTGATGGAATCAATCGGTGAATCCAGATTCATACTGTACTCCTGCCTCTGTCCGAAATTCAAACGATGATATGGTATGAAACCTATTATAATCGTTTGGCAATCAGGAATATCCCCTCCGGCTTTTGGACGGGATGCCCGCTCCGCAATCAGAGATTGAGACTGATCTGATAGGGCTTTTCCTGTAAATATACCCTTTATTCAACTGATATAATATAATAATAGATCGGCTGGCCGCCGTAATTCAGTTCAACATCACAGTCCGGGTAAAGCTCCGCCAGACGGCTGCAGAATTGTTCGGCTTCCTCCCTGTGCATGTCCTCTCCGTAATAGATGCTGATAAGCTCTGCTTCATCAGTCATCATTGCCTGAACCGTTTCCTCCGCGACAGGCTCATTTTCCTTTCCTACCGCAAGAATTGCGTGATCTCCGACGCCCATGATATCACCGGCAAAAATCACCTTGTCTTCAATATGAGTATCGCGTACGGCATAAGTCAGTTGTCCTGTACGAACATTCTCGATCTCCTGCTCCATGATTCTGGCATTTTCTTCCGGCGTTTTCTCCGGAACATAATTGATCACCGCAGTGATGCCCTGCGGTACTGTTTTCGTTGGAATGACAAAAATATTTTTATCCTTTGTCAGAGACCTGGCCTGGTTCGCAGCCAGGATGATATTTTTATTATTTGGAAGAATAAAAATATTTTTTGCCGGTACCTGTGCAATCGCATTCAGCATATCTTCGGTGCTGGGGTTCATCGTCTGTCCGCCTTCAATCAGGCAGTCCACACCAAGGCTTCGGAAAATATCCGCAATTCCCTCACCGATAGACACGGAAATAAATCCTGCTTCTTTCCATTCCGAACAATCGCCGGCGGACGCGGCATCCTCATTCGTGGTATCTGCTTCATTCTCTGACTGGAAGCCTTCCTGCGCAGTCGCATCCTTACCGCAGGCGGCAGAACGCTCCTGATGCTCAACCCGCATGTTGTCAATTTTAATATTTGTCAGAGAACCCAGTTTCAGCGCACGCTGCAGTGCCAGACCGGGATCGTTTGTATGAACATGAACCTTGACGAGACCATCATCTGCCACAAGCACCAGAGAATCCCCGATCGATTCCAGATAGGCTTTCAGCTCCTGCTCCACTTCTGAAGTATATTTTGCTTCCAGAAGTATAATAAACTCTGTACAATACCCAAAACGAATCTTCGCGTCAGTTTCCGCTTTAGATGAAGACGAGTCGGTTTCATCCGCATCGGAATCAGAAGCCCCGGTTTGGATAGCTTCGGAATCATCTTGAGCGGCAGGTGAAATTTCTATCCCATTAAAAGCATCAAACGCACCTTTAAGCACCTGCACAAGTCCCTGACCTCCGGAATCGACGACACCTGCTTCTTTCAGCACCGGGAGCAGGTCAGGTGTTTCCGCAAGTACCTCCTCCGTGCGTTCCAGGACCTTTTTCATCAATTCATAAAGCGTGATATCCGGGTTTTCTTCCAGCAATTCAGATGCACACTCAGCCCCGCCTCTGGCTACGGTGAGAATCGTACCTTCCTTCGGCTTCATGACAGCTTTATATGCTGTCTCCACCGCTTTTTGGAATGCAGCAGTCAATACAACCGGCGTGATAAGCTCTTCTGTGCGGATTACTTTCGTAAAGCCGCGAAGGAGCTGAGAAAGAATTACGCCGGAATTTCCTCTCGCCCCACGCAGAGAACCGGAGGAAACTGCCTTTGATAAAGATGCCATTGTCAATGGTTCCAGTGCCTGCACTTCCTTTACCGCAGACATAATGGTAAGCGTCATATTTGTGCCTGTATCTCCATCCGGAACCGGAAATACATTCAGTTCATTGATCCATTCTTTTTTTGCTTCAAGATTCCTGGCTCCGGCTATAAACATTTTTGCGCACAAAGACGCGTCAATAGCTGATATACTTGCCTCCGGACTTTTGCCGGCCTGATCGGCCTTCAAGGGTGTTTCCATATTCGCCTTCGTATCCATGATCAGAATCCTCCATCAGTCAATTACTCGTACGCCTTCGACGTACATATTGATTTTTTCAACCTCCATACCGGTGAATTCTTCCACGCGATACTTCACGCTGCTAAACAGGTTGTCCGCAACTGCCGAAATACTTACTCCATAGGAAACGATCACATGAAAATCGATTGTGATCCGGTTATCTTCAATCCTCACACTCAAACCGCGCTCGAGGCTGTCTTTTTTTAACAGTCTTACCAGACCGTCTTTCATATTTACGATTGCCATTCCGACAATGCCGAAGCACTCGACTGCGACACTGCCCGCGTAGGTGGCTATCACATTCGTATCAATGACAATGGAGCCAAGCTCATTATTCATGCGTCCCTTCATAGCCGGGAACCTCCTTCAGATATTCTTTGCCCATTATTTTACCAGAAACACGGCTATTTGCAAATATCTTTTTGCATGAAATTTGTAATTTCTGCTTGCAAATTAAGCATCCTTCTGGTAGAATACATTTTGTTGTGAGTCTTTAGGCAGATTCATGCTGTCTGATATACAAGGACTGAATTTATATCAAGGAGGTGCAGTCATGGCAAAATGTGCTATTTGTGATAAATCCGTACATTTCGGCAATCAGGTGAGCCATTCCCACAGAAGAAGCAACAAAATCTGGAAGTCTAACATCCAGAAGGTCAAAGTGAAAACTGGCCCGACTTCTGCCAGGAAGATCTATGTATGTACAAACTGCCTGAGATCTGGCAGAGTAGAGAGAGCCTGAGATGGCATTTTCCGCGGAAGCACCGTCCGAATGCATAGAAGATTTTTGTAAAATGGTTTATCTCGTACAGGAGGATCTCTCCTCAAAACCAAAATCGAGTGGGAAAACTTGTTCCCATACTCGCTGAGTCGGTCGCGTATAATGTCATAAGGATTGCCGACGAAGTCGGAGGATTCCTTATGACGTGGGCGTAAGCCATAAAATTCCCTCGCCGGGTGGCATCCCACACTCGCATGGAATATTCCTTACGCGGTCGTGTGCAAAAAAATGTCAGGAGAATTTTCTTCTGGCATTTTCTATGTCCTCTGGCGGTGCGGAATTTGCCGGAAATTTGCGATTTACGCCGCACCCGTCACACTCAATCAATAGCGGAGAAAGACATTCCCTATCCGATTTTCAGTTCATGAAAAGATTATATCCTATTAAAAGCAGAAGCAAAATAATCAGGACGCATAGCAGAGCGCTCTTGACAAACAAACCGACAGTCATTCCAATGGCAATCCAAAAAACGGTATACCCAATCAGTCTCTGCATATTCGCGGAAGCCTTATCATTTTTATTTATTATATGCTGCATACACGTTTAAAATGCGTATCTTTCCATCCCGTCAGCACCGGTAAATAATCTGTCAGAATGTGGTTTCCTCCTCCGACGCAGCATGGACGGCCTCGTCCACCTTTGGATCTGACTGCTCCTTTCCGCCCGGCGTGAAGCGGTTGAGCAGATCCGGAACCATATCCAGCACCTTAGTAACAGCATCCTGGTTCTTCACATTCACAAGCTTCGTACTGCCATTTGAAATAACCAGTACTGCACTCGGAGAGATTTTACCGCCCATACCGCCGCCTCCGGAATTTTTCTTGTCCTCAGATTTAGCGGAAGCAGCCACGCCAAACGAAACGTCTACCAGCGGAAGGATGATGGTATCACCCACCGTGACCGGATCTCCAACCACTGTTTTGGTAGTAATAAAATTGTCCATTCCTTTAAATAAAGAAGCAACCGTGTTTTGAAAATTCTCTGCCATATTCCTTCTCCTCTCTACAATATATTGTCCAATGTCAAATGAAAGATCAACGTCAGGATTCATGTCTAAGCCTGTATGCGAAGATCACGAAGCAATCCACGAAGCCTTTTATTACGGAAAACACTCCAGGCGACTCTCACAAGATGAATCAGCCGGATATGTCCCCGAACCTGAACATCCATCCTGAAAATCTCGTCTGTAAACTGAGGCTGTATCTGTATATCGCCGCATGTGGCAGGGAGAAGCAGGTAGAGCATGCCTGTGAGTTCTCCTGTAACAGACGCGTCTCCTGTACCAAATTGCAAATAGCCGGAACCATTTCTGACACGATAATGCTTTAACAACGCTTTCAGCATGTTCCACAGTTCTTCACATAATTCAGAAAATTCGTTTTTCTGTGCGGTCTTCCAGAGGCTTTCCAGCTTTTTAAGAAAATCGGCCGGTTTTTTCAGAAACAGCCGTATCTTTCGGATAAACTGTTCCACCTTATGTGGAATCTGCCTTACTTTGTGCCCAAATGTCGATATCTTCTGCAGAAGCTGAGCTCTTCGTGCGCTGCCAGCGGATCCAGGAGCAACATCTGCTTCTGCTTCTGAATGGTTTTTCTTTCCCTTTACATCACTCTTTTTTTCGATGGAATCTGTTTTGCCGTCACCATTTTGTGCTTTCCGCGACCGATCATACGGTTTCTGTGATGCAGCAGTGCTGGTATCCGGCTTATGCCCTGAAGCAGCGTTGCTGTCTGGTCTTTGATTTCCATTTCGATTTCTTTTTTGTTTTCTTTTTTTCTTTCTTTTACGAAATAATTTCTTTACATCCGCCGGAGAAATGCCCAGCACACGCAGCTGCATGTCCGGTTTCTTATCTTTCATGTCAAGACTGATGCGCACAGAAATCAGATGCAGCATCCAGGTCAGACGCAACTCACCTGAGGTTTCCTCTTCTACATGTGTCAGCCTTGCGTAATACCGCAGCGGAACGAAAAGAGCCGCCAGGACAACCAACAGCAGCAGAATCAGCAGTGCAAGAAGAAGGAAGCCTATTATTTTAAAAACAGTAAGAATAATAGAAATCATATTCGTTTGCAACCCTCGCTTTGCCGCTGCTACCATATTCCAAACCAGAGAAGCATGCCTCTTACTCCGTCTGGCATGATAAAAAATAATCCCTCAGCAGAGCTCCGCCGGTCGCTCGGTATACTTCCTCTGTCATGCTGACCAGAAGATCCTTTGCCTCAGACATCCCTGAGGCTGCTCCGACGATCAGCACAGAATCAGTATCATACAAAAGGGTATAAAGAAAAGACTGCTCCATGATTTCCAGCTGATTGTGTTCCTGATCTTCCCGCAAAAGGATCAGATACAGATCCCTGACCTTTTTTCCCGTCCGGACACAACGCATGATTTGTTTCTTTTTTCCCTCTAAAGTCTTTCCAATATACAGATTTCGATACCATTTCATTTAGATTCTCCGAAACTTCTGCCCCGCTCCTGTACATTAAAAGTACTTCCGGCTGCCCCAAAGATTGTTCTTTTTTAAGTTCAGATACTCGCTGTATGCTTTTTCCAGAATCATTTTCTCGTTGGAAAACTTCAGCAAGTGGTAGGCTTCGTGATATTTGTAGTACCCGGAATCAACAAAATACTCTTCTCTCTGTGGTTTGCTGTAATAGCTGTCTGCCATCATCAGATACCAGTGAACGTCCTTGGACACGACATCATCCGGCACATTAAATGTGTACTGACTCTTCCCGATATACTTAATAATGGCAGCTCTGACTCCTGTCTCTTCAAGAACCTCGCGGGAAGCCGTCTCTTTAAAGTCCTCGCCCTCCTCAACGGTTCCCTTCGGCAGAACCCAGCCTTCATATTTATTCCGATAGCTCTTGTATAAAACAAGTACCTTTCCCCTGAATATCACAACACCGCCACAGCTTATTGCTTCAATCATTGCAATCCCTCCTGCAGCTTTGCTTGTTCGATAGACTGGAGACAGTATAACTCTTTTCAGAAAAACATTCAACTGAAATTCCAATGAAAATCAATTTAAATTGTAGTGCTGAAGTGAAAAAGTAAATTCCACTCTGAAGGGGGACAAGTTGAATTTAGTCT
>JAJQFO010000210.1 GCA_021201095.1 Lachnospiraceae bacterium | reverse complement strand
ATCTACGCCTGATTCTGTTTGGTACATTACTCCTTGATTCGTCATTAAAATCAACGCTTTTGAGAACACAAAGCAAATACAGGTAAATTCTCCTGTATCATTCTCAACAATGGGTACTCTCCCTCCTGTCATATTATAGTAATTTCGCTTCTCATCCTCAATCAGATATCGCACAGTGCCATTTTTTAACAGTAAATGGTAAAAATAAAACCTGTCCTTGCACGCTTTGTCGATGCGTTTAATTTCCTCTATAGCATCATTTATATATCCTGTCGCCAGCCATCTCCTAATTCGCTCTGTGCCACCATAATTACCTGTAGGTCCAAGAGTTGCATAGGGAGCTTTTGAAGATATTAGCGAGACATTAGATAATTCTTCTTTTGAATAACCAAGATTTCTTGCATATTTATCCACAAGTTCCGGGTTCTTTTCCTTAACGCGATTTATCATTACGATATTTGCGGTAACGCTCCCCAACATGACTGCCTTATTAATATAAGCTTCATCTTTTGGACTTTCCTCAACTAAGTACATAAAATAATTAGCAATGGCACATCCTTCGGAGGCACTCTGAATAATCCAGTCCATTCGATTATTTTCACCCGTTAAATACTGACGGATACCAAGCCAGAACAAATCAAAAGCACTCATTTTATCACACTCAGATGAATCTGGCGGCAAAAACAAATCAATCCTTTCAATTATTTCATTTTGATATTTTGAAATCTCATCTTTTTTACTGGCATATCCATAAAAGCACTCATAAATAACATCCTGGGCAACAGCGTTTCCTTTGCGTCCCAATTCATAAAGATAAATATAACTTACCGGAGAATAATCTGCCATTTTGAAAAAACCATTCCTGATTTCTACCGGTTTTTCATATAGCCTGGTTTCAATAGCATTCTGTCTTTTTTCTTTTACAGATTCATTGACAAAGTCATAAAGTTTTTTTCTCTGCTCTTTTGTAAAGAAATCTCCATGATTTTTAATCGTATTTTTTATTTCATCCCCTTCTTGATCATCCACGGGGAAAAACATTCTGTTTTTTAAGGCTTCTAAAATACTATCATATAAATCCAAAAGTGGACTTACTTCCTTAAGTCTGATACAGTCTTCCATAGCGATAAACAAGGTTTCGTTATTATTAACTTTTTCGCATTCATTCTTAACTCTGGCTATTTCATCTGCATTATCCTGCATAGCCTGCTGTACGGCACGCTCATGTATCTCTTCCAGATCAGATTCAATAGTTTCATAAAATCCCAATTCCCTCGTTAATTCTTCAAGCCCAGCATCAGATTCATCATTATATCTTATTGCCATAAAAAGATATACTGGATAAAACAAAATGTCTTTATCAATAATTTGTAAGCATAACTTTCTAATCCTGTCATCATCGAGTTCATTTGCATGCGCCATTAGATTATTATAGATTGCCTGAGCTTTTTTTGTCTCAAACTCATAATGTTCAATTACATTTTCTTCTTCTAACTCGTTAATGACCGCAGCAAAAACGCCATCCAGGACATGGTTAATCGAATTTCTCAGCATTTCAAGTATCTCTGGATTATGTACCAATTCTCTTTTCAATCTAACTATCGTTTGCTCGTTATGCACCTTTGTTGTATGGTCTGGAATAGCATGAAAAGCAACATTAGCCTGATTTAAGATTTGTGCCTTCAACGCCCCTGACAATGCACCTTTTATGCCAAATCCTCCTCCAACCCATCTTTTGTGGGATTCTCTAAGAGCTTTCTGATACTCTGCCATTTCATCGGCCATGTCCAGAATTTTATAATACTTCTCCACTAATGGATAAAAGATCGGCGTCACATCTAAATAGTCTTCATAATATTTCTCCAGAAATAACTCTTCATCAACCGTATAAACATCATATCCAACAAGGATGCTGACAGCCAACTCTGCCATAGATTTGGGAAGCTCGGATATAAACTCAGGAAGCTGTTCAATCAAAGCATCTACATCATCTATCGCATTATATGTATCCAAAATTGGTTTTTCCATAAAGCGTTTCCCCGCTTCATTGGCCTTTTTTATACGAATATATATTTCAAGTTCATCATCAACTTTAACAGTGCTTCCAAGGACAACAAATTCTTTCATTTTCTCCTCCAGATTATTTGTTCTACATCATCATTAACTTTCATTTTTGCCTGCTATTTTTATAATTGTATAAACAGCTACTACAGCATAAATAACCGCAATAACTGAAATAATCTTTGAAAGTATATTACTAACACCATATATTTTCATCACAAGCCACACGAAAATCCAAAAACCGGACTGCTCCATCCTTTCTTTGTCTTCTTTCCAGAATTTGTTCCCTGTGGATTTGCCAATCCTGACCACCAAATAATCCATCAGGCACATTCCCAGAAAACCTAAAAAAGCGGAAGCCGCAATAATGGTAAGCCATCTCCACGCATGAACTATACTAAGAACCGCCCATACAATGCCAAATAACACCAGACCAGAAATATTTGTATTCTTACCATCAACCGGATCTTCTTCAATAATGCCAGCATCTTCCTGTACCGTTTCATCATCTGCAGTGGCAAATTCAGAATTATCTTCTGAATGATATGTATCAGAATATCCTGCTTCTTGCCCGGCGATGTGTAAGTCATCCTCTATTTCAATATCTTCTTCAATTACGATATCTTCCGCATTAGTATGGATTTCTTCGCTTTCTGTCAAAGGTTCTTCTTTTACAGACTCATCTTCCCAGGATAAATCTTCTGGGAAAATGATTTTTTTAGTGTACCCTTCTTTCTCGCCTCCGTATTCCATTGCATCAACCCCTCGCTTTCAATAATACGATGCTACTCCGCCCATATAGGCAGTTCAAATAGCATTATACCACGCAATGTGTTCATTTTCAATCAACATTTAATCCTGTTTATGGAATTTTGCAATATAGTTATACTTTTTTACA
This sequence comes from Lachnospiraceae bacterium, assembly GCA_021201095.1. Classification (GTDB taxonomy): domain Bacteria; phylum Bacillota; class Clostridia; order Lachnospirales; family Lachnospiraceae; genus Choladousia. The sequence goes on along the minus strand of JAJQFO010000210.1, from coordinate 6,507 downwards.
GATTGGAGGCCACAATCATGAGAAAACCAACCGAACCTAACATCAGCATCGGCAAGCGGATCGCCCAACTCCGTAAAGAGAACGGGTTACGTCAAGAAGACCTTGCTGAGAAGCTGGATATTTCCATCAAACATATGAGCGAAGCCGAGCGCGGCCTTACCTGCCTCTCCATAGAGAAACTGACATCATTGTGCGACATCCTGTCCACAGATTTAGATTACCTCATCCGCGGGATTGACCGCCGCCCAGCAGATGCCGCTAATGTTCCCGGATACATTCTGGAGCTTTTCAATTCCGATGATAAAATCCAGCAGGAGCTGCTGCGTGAGAATCTTCTCCTCTTTAAAAAGACATACGACCACAAATAGGAGCCATCGCTGCCATGCGATGGCTCTGTTGCTATATGCTATTCTTATTGTATTCCGTAAACACAAACAGAAACCGTTTAATAAAATTTCAAATTACTCTTCCTGGATATATACTCACTTACAGCAGCCCTTGGTATCTTCCAATATCGTCCTATCTTAAACGCCTTAATGTCGCTTGACTGTAATAAACGATATGCAGTCGTCCGGCCTATCTGCAGCTTCTCCTCAAATTCCTCAAATGTCAGCAAATCTTCCGATAATTCATCCATCATCATCAAATTCCTCCCGCTATATTTTTATTACCTAAATGTTCACCACAAAATCATATTGAAATAATTCTTCACCGGGCTTCTATATCTCTCAGCAGGCCATAAAACCACCGGCCCAATCTATATGATACAAACCAGTCTTACATAATCACATTGCAGCACTCAATATCATTTAAAATCACATCATCAGGAACATATCTATAAAGACCAGAATTACATTCCAAACCTGGTCATTCTACTTGAAAGCAGGTGTTCCTATGGAAATATTTGTAAGCCTTGATACATGTGGATTTGACCACAAAGCTTCAAAAAATGAAATAATCGCTATAAAAAACAGGGCTGTTAATAATTGGGGTTCTATTGATATTACAGAAGCTGCAGAATTGATTGGCACTCTTGGTTATGCCTTCGTACCCGGTCGTCTTGTTGGAGGCATAAAGTCAGAAAACTGTGTAGGTATGCAGGTATTTGCTTTGGATTTTGACAGCGGCATCTCCTTCAATGAAATTAAATCCAAATGTGACTTTTATGATCTTCAAATATCTTTTGCTTACCATACATTCAGTTCAAATGCTGAAGCAGAAAAATTCAGGGTAGTGTTTGTTCATGAATATTATATTGACGACTGTTATGTTGTAAAAATTATGCTTAACATGCTTCACGCCATATTTCCCGAATGTGACAAAGCCTGTAAAAATCTTGACCGCATATTCCTTGGTGGAAAAGGATTGATTTATCTAAACGCTGACGCGCGTTATACTTTGGTGCAACTACCCCGTATATTACTGAATATCTGGTCTTGTAATCGCCATACGGCAAGTAAAACTAAAAATTTCTGTAGAAAAAATAATATCCTAATGATCAACGGGTGCATGGCCATCGGCCTCACAGATCATCTTTCAATACCTAAGGAAATTAGCGCATCCATGGATTCATCTATTATACATACTATAGGGAAATCCACCAATGCGCAGATATTAGTAATCGAAGGGGGGAAAATGCACCAGATTGTAACGCGCGCAGAGCCGTTAGCCAGACGCAAAATATTGGAAAACGAAAACTGCGCACTCTTGAATGATTTTAACAACGGGGTCAGCCTGAACCATAATAGCAGATTTCTACTGTTGACCAATCTGAAACACATTAACGGAGGCGCAAAACACTTTTTTCAGGTTTTAAAAAAATATTACAGCACAGAAACAGTACAGAAATGGGAGATGGATTATAAATCTATAATAAAAAATTACAGCCCTACAAAATGCTCAGAAGCGTACTGTCCTTATTACAGCAACTGTGGCTGCAGAGGAACCATCATTAATGCTTTGAAGGCTGATCATAAGATTACAGGTGGTCAATGCACCTATGTAAGTCTTGAAAGGGCATGGGAATCCATGACCGATAATCTTTCAAAGGCTTATTACAGTGGCGGAACAGGTATGCATCTAATTAAAGCGCAGACCGCTATCGGTAAGACTTCCGCCTATATCCAACTGATCGCTGATAATCCATCTGATAAGTTTATTATTGCAGTACCAACAAATATTTTAAAGAAACAAGTTGCCGATGAATTAGTAACGAAAGGCGGACTTCGCCCGGATGAAATATTCACAACAGCCAGTATTCGTGACCCTGACCAACCACTGCCAGATGAACTTCTTAATCAGGCTATGTATTACCATAACTCCGGTCTTCATGCAAAGCAAAAAGATATCCTTATGGAATACTATGAGCAGATCAAGAATAACCCTCTGAATACAGGTGCCGCACGACAATGCCAGAAATTACTGACCGGATTAGATGCATTAAAGAATGAACGGGGAATTGTAACCACTCATGCAAAATTATTGCAAATGCCAAAAGAAGCCTTCAATGAATATACAGTTATTATTGACGAAGATATCCTGTACCTTCAAATCATGAGCCAGATACATACTATCAGCTTGCGAACTCTGGAGAAATTACAACGTAGTGAAGTTCCTGTTTTCAGTGCGATTGCAAATACAATTTTAGAGGCCAGGGAAGGAGAATATATAAAGCTTATGCCAGCTCCTTTTGCCAGTCCGCTGACACAAGAAGAATTAGAATCTAACGGTCTGATATGCAATGATGAAAATGATATTAATGACTTACTTCTTGCAGGAGCTGCGGTTATCACGCGGGATGATTACTGTAAAAATTTAATCATCAAATACCTGTGTCCGCAAAAACTGCCGCCTGCAAAATACATAATCCTTTCGGCTACACTAAATGAACATCTGTACCGGGAATATTTCGGCAGCCAGCATCGTATCTTTACATATCCCCAGGAAAAAGCGCAATATCGGGGAAATCTGATCCAGTACACCTATCACACGTTTGGAAGGAATAGCTTGTCTAAAATGCCGGAAGTCTTTGATTTTGCAAGAAGTACTGCCGGAAACCCTGACGTTCCGATCATTACATTTAAAAAATTTGAAAATCAGGATATATCCAACTGTAAACTGCACTTTGGGAATACCACAGGAATCAATGCACTGGAAGGAAAAGATCTGGTGGTCATTGGTACTCCATATAAGTCTGAAGAAGCATATAAACTATTTGCCTGTTACCTGAAAGCCGATACAAACAATGAAAAAGATAAAACTCCACGGCCACGCTGGGTTGATTACAACGGCTACCATTTTCAGATTACAACTTATGCCAATTCATTACTGAGAGAAATTCAACTCAATTCCTTTGAAAGCGACTTAGAACAGACAATCGGCAGGGCACGGCTGCTTCGATATGATTGCACTGTATGGGTATATTCTTCATTCCCCTGTGAGCAAGCCAAATTGCAGATGGAAGAATATCTATTACAGGAAGATTAATTCTACGCTATAGGTGCGAGCATTAACGCAATATGAATGCTCCCACAAAAACATAGCCGGATACTGGTCATTATCGGCATCCGGCTATATTTATATTATGGTCATTAATTCTCTTGAGAAACTAAGTTCTGGTACATCTTCATTAGTTCTGCCACACAGGAAGATTCTGTCGAATCTTTAATAGAGAACCCATACGCCTGCATTACAGCTTTATCGTTCTGCTGGTGTGCTTTCAGCAATTCAGGATAAAGGTACATTTCTTCTCCATACATATCAGCTAGACTACTATTGGGGTAATTCATTCTGGCATTGATAATAGTCTGAGCAGTGGCCTCTATTGTATGCCTCTGATTTTCAGTTGGACTAGGCCACGGAAAATTATTATAAACAATTGTTGTAGAGTAACTGTAATCGCTTTTCAATCGTCCGCAAACAACTCGCATCCATGCATTATGAACATTTGACATTAATATGCCAAACTGATACAAAGTGGCATTCGGAATAGTAAACAGTTTATCTCCTGGGATTATATTATTCGTTAAGAATCCCATTGGGATATATCTGCGCCGTCCAGAAGATACTTTTGCAAAAGCGATATAATGTTCTGTTGGTGGCCTATATTGTCCAAAACGTTGCGGAGTTTCAGCCGCTTTTCTTGTTTGAACATTCTTACTATTGCTTCTAAAGTCTCTGACTTTTTTTATTCGTTCTCTAACCTTCGGGCATTGCTTTAACTCGTCTGGTGCTACGTCTGGAAGCCATAAGCACCACCTTTCAATATTGTTTATAAACTCTCTTCCCATCATGAATCGCTTGAAATATTTTTCAGCCTGCGGTTCTGAATCCAAAAATGCGTTTTTTTCCTCCGGTGTAAATAAATAATTTCCGTCATCTGTAGCCTGACTACCGCGCATAATAGCAGGAACATCACAAAGCGGCTTTGCACGTTCTTCTATTATGACTGTCGGGGCAGGGAGAAGATAGCCATTAATATTTTCAACATACTTTACAGTGCTTCCATCATATAGTTTTTTCTTTTCTATATTAGCTGTCCCAAATCCAACAATAACTACATGAACATTAGCTTGGTCAGTTGATTGGCTATTCCATACAAAACTCTGTACAGCAAATTGTATCTGCATCTTTTTTTCAAACAAAATTTTACCCCATAAAGATGAAGCTTGCTCTCCTTGACAGATTGAATTTGTTGAAACAAATGCACAACTTATATTTCTATTATGCATCATATAATCAGATGCCTTTACATACCAGCATGACACATAATCCAGCTTACCCCGTTTATTTCCCCAGATTGAGTTCATATCATTCCTTTGTTCATCGGTCATCCAATTGGTTCCGACAAAGGGCGGATTTCCCATAATATAATGCAATTTAGAATTTGGTATAACATCCTCCCAATTCATCCGCAGAGCATTCCCCTCCACGATATTCGCATAAGATTTCAACGGCAGGAAGTCCAGCTGCATCAACACGATTTCTTCCGTCTCTTTCATCATCTGGTCTTCCGCTATCCAAAGAGCCGTCTTCGCGACTGTCACCGCAAAATCATTGATCTCGATACCATAAAACTGGCTGATGGATACCTGTATCGGGCTAAATCCCTCATAACCAAAGGTAATCTGGCCGTTTGACAGTTCTTTCAGGACTTCATTTTCCAGACGGCGGAGTGAAAGGTAAGTCTCGGTCAAAAAATTCCCCGAACCTGCTGCAGGGTCTAAAAACGTCAGGGATGCCAGCTTTTTCTGAAATTCCTGCAGTTTCTTCCGCTTCGTTCTCTCCACGCTGATTTCACGGATATCCGACAGTTCCTTTTTCAGATCGTCCAGAAACAGCGGGTCTATGACCTTATGAATATTTTCAATGGAAGTATAATGCATACCGCCCGAACGCCTTGTCTCAGGGTTCAGTGTGCTTTCAAAAACAGCACCAAAAATGGTTGGGCTGATCTCAGACCAGTCAAAATCCTCACTGGCCTTTGTAAGAAGCAGTTCCCTGATTTCATCCGTAAAAGGCGGTATCTCAATATTCTCATCCGCAAATAAGCCGCCGTTGACATAAGGGAACGCCGCCAGCTTCGGGTTATCATCTTTCAGATAAGGATCACGCTCCTCTATTGGCGTATCCAGAATTTTAAACAGGTCAATCAACGCACGGCGCATATGCCGGGTATCAGTTTCAGCCATATAATCATGGAACATCCCATGATGCCCGAACAGATTCGCGTCTTCTCCGAAAAGCAAAAAAACTAAACGTACGCAAAGCACATTAAGGCTCCTCATGGAATGCGCACTCTCCGGGTCGGCATACTGTTTTGCGAAAGCGTCATAAAGCAGGCCGACAATCTCACCAGCAGCTATGGAGACTTCCATCTCCCTTTTCAGATGCTCATTTCCAGTATCCACAAGAAATTGCAGCCGGTAATATTCCTGCGGAAGGTTTTCCAAAAAAATAATTTCAGGCTCACCGCCCGGCTTATCCATATCATACACACGGAACTCGGCAAAATTGCATGTCACCACCCAGCGCGGATGCTGGCTTACCGGAAGTTCCACAATATACCGCTTCGCCTGCTGGAAAGGCGTAAGCAGCGTTCCGTCTGACTGCTTAATCGGCTTGTTTAAATCCTTGCCAAGGCCTTTCTGCTCAATCATCACTCTTGTTGACGGGATTGTGCCGTCAATGAAGCTTGTATGGTCCAAATGGACCTGTTCCTCAAATGTAATAAACTGCTCCGGATGTTCAACTCCGTAGACGTCACGAAGCAGCGAGAGCCAGAATGCCTGGCTCTCACCCTTCTCATAGCCTTTATCCTTCCAATATGCCGCAAACGCTTTTGCCGCCGCTTTCTGCTGTGTATCTGTCATAACAGTACCCCCATTAACCATCTCTTCTGAGGATAATAATATCACAACAGCCGCGATTTAACAACTCCTGTCGATTGAGTCCCAGGGTTGTTTCACGAACATTTTCTGTTGCCATCCATCGCTTTGTGTAAATGAA
>JAJQFO010000036.1 GCA_021201095.1 Lachnospiraceae bacterium | reverse complement strand
GCAATCTTGTTTTTCTCTTCTTCCCGAATTCTTTCCGCAAATTCCGTAATCTTATTGCATATCCACATATATGCTGTTGTCCCTTTTGTGTAATCTGCCTCCGCGTACATATTTATCCTACCCTCAACTCGCATTTGTTCCACTTGCTTCAGGGCTTTTGTGTCGCCTTTTGGATAAATAGCGAAAGTCGCTCCCCCGTATTTATTCACCACTGAAAAAGCAGGGATATCGCTTGGCCCATCAGCAACATACATCATATTTATAAAATGGACTCTTCGCAAATCTTCCGGGATTGTCGTATTCGCATTCACCCCTTCTCTTCCGTCTTTTACATGAACCCCTTTATTTATCTCAAATAGTGCTCTTGTTTTGCTCGTATTATCAATCGTATAACCTATTTCCGCAATACATGGGTCTCCACTTTTGTCCTTTCCTTCTATCAATTCGCACCCCCACACATGCTCGACATATGGCATGACCGCTGAACCGCGAATTACTTGGCTCATACCTGTGCTAACTATGTAATGTTCAACTTTGATATCATATTCTTTATATATTGGGTTCTCCTCAATAAGTGAAGTTGTTTCCTTAAATATTTCAGGCACTCCTGCATAAAACTTTTGTTTCTTCCCAAACTCTTTGAGTTTCTCATTTGTCAGCCCCTTGAATTTTTCATTTTTTGCGTAATGAATGAATTGGTTTAGGTATATAGTATCTGGATTGACAAGCACTTCCTGCTCGTCCATGTATTTCTTAGGAAGGGCATTTACCTCTGTCCAGAATTCTGTCGAGTTAACTCCGTAGAATTCGAAAATCGGGTCTTGCATGTACCCGTCTACCAGTGTTTTGTCAAAATCCCATACAACAGCAATAATGTTAGCCATAATGGTCCTCCTTCGCTAAACTTACTTTCTTTTATCATACATCAAAGATTCGACTATTTCCAGCTTTTCTTATTCATCTTTTATTACGCTGCACATAGTACTCCATACTAAAACAGGCGGCAGGATAACACCTACCGCTGTTTTATTCTCTTCAGGCCAAAAATTGAGTAGATAAAATCTCAGCCAAAACGAATATCCGATTGTTTTCATATTTTCGTACAATAGTCCAGACTTATCCATCCATTTCGGCCAGACTGATAAGATTTCAGCAATCCCCATCCTTTTGTAGATCCTGTGCCTGCGGACTCCTCGACGATTGTGAAAGTCCCTGTTCCCGTATAGCCGACAGACGCATATCCTGTTCCCGGTCCTTTGCGGATATTGAGCTTTGCTGAAGTTACCTTGACAGAATACGGGACTGCAGAGCTGGTGCTACTGGAACTGCTGCTTGTCGGATAAATTGCATTGCCACTCTCGTCAAACACATAATACCCACTGTTTGCATCGGCCTTTGCTTTGGCGTTTGCCAGGCTGGAATACGCCCCTATCTGGGAGGACGCATCCGCCCATGATTTGCGGACACGATAAATTGTGGTTGATGTGGCTGAGCTTGCAGCTGTCGTTCCAAGCTGCGCCTTGAATGCCGTCCACTTCGCTTCACTTCCGCTGTCCTTATTCCAGCCAACGACGCCAGGACACAGCTTCCCATTTACGTCATAGTGGCGGATAACGTGATCGGCGTCAATGCCGTATTTATCCATCAGATACTTTGTCAACTCTACCGCCTTTGCTACCGCCGCGCTGGACAGCGACCATGTGGAATCATTTGCATCCTTCACCTTCCCGGTGCTGTTGGTGGAACATATCTCGATGCTGACAGAGTTGACGTTCTTTGTAGCGCCGTACAAACTGCCGCCTTTGGTACTCTGCTTGCTGCCACCGACTGCCCAGCAGTAGCGGTTCGCCGGATCCGGATTGTACTGTACGATAGTTGCGTCATCCACAATATAGTCCGCAGACGCCTGCACTGTCGTGGTGGCAAAATAGTTTGCAACACTCGCAGCCTGCCCGGATGTTGATTTTACGCCTGCCGTGTAATGGATAACAATATACTCAATGCTCCGCCCGGTGGATGCCGATGTGTTATGTGTGCTTGTCTTTTTTGTGATACTGATTGCCATATAAATCGCCCCTTCTTTACTTATCCACGGTTATACTCCTTACATGGTCCATGTTGTAGATTCCTACCCATTTATCATTATATGTAATGATAAAGCACTTGCCATCATACATATAATCCGTATAGGAGTTCTTGTCCCATGCCACAAAGCTTCCATTTCGCATTGTAATCCTAATCATAATCAATTCCCCCTAATCTGTGTGAGCGTCTGAATGACTTTATCATATCCCACCATGGCCGACAGCCACGACAGAAACACCAGGGCGATCAACCATACCGCATACTGTGCATTGATCGCCGCGCCAATCAGGATTGCATACCCGATGCCGACTGCCAAAGAAAGCACCAGTGCCACGCACCCTGCAAGCATATTCGGATGGTATGATTTATTGTATTCGTCCAGTAAGGATTTGACCGCCTGAGTGACCAGCCCGGTCAGCACCGCCACAATTGCCAGCATTGCCATCACGATTTCAAAATTCATAGTTTCCTTCCTTTCTACCCCACGGTATCCTCGGGGGTTCTTTCTGATTCTCTTGTTCCCAGTTCCATCATAGCCGTTTCATAGGTGATGCCGCCTGCGCTGTTCTCAACTTTGCTCTTTTCGGTGTAACTCCAGAACACACCGAACATGGCTGCCGGAATCCCCAGCAAAACATACAGTGCATCGAAATTGTCTTTTGCCCACATTGCTATCTCGGAGTAAATGACAATCTCGACGCAGATTGCAATGATAACTACCATCATCAGCTTGCTCCATGGCGGTTTCTTTCGCTGCTTTTTGGCAGCGGTTTTGCTGCGCTTTTTCTTTGGCTCATCGCCGCCGATCTGCACCTGCAGCGTCTCGCCACCGCCTACCTGTTTTTGCTTCATTGGTTTTCGTCACCTTCTTCCGCTACAGAAAAATCGCGTTTGCGAACCCGTTCGTCGTATACCCGTTCAATGTTTTTTATCGCATGCTCCGCTCTCTTGTTTGGGTAGTCAGGATGCCCGCTGCAGTACTTTCTATATGCGTCAACCTCCGCCAAAATATCATCGAAGTCTTCTTTTGTATGCTTCAGATTCCGAATCAGTTCCAGATTGTACTGCAATATCCGTGTCCGATGCATGTCCGCATTCCGCGCGTCTTCGATCTTCTCGCGCTCGTCCAAGCGTTTTGCTATATCGGCCTGTGATTTCTTTACGGCTTCCAGCTCCGTCATCACATCGCCATTTATTGCTTTGCCGATCGCTTTTCCTATGGCCTTCCATGGATTGATTTCGAGTTGGCTAATTTTGATCAGTCTGGAACCGATCAGCAGGATGACCACAACCCACCCGGATGCCGGCGCTATGATTCCCGCAATGTCCTGTAATGTCATTTGTCTGTCACCTCCGCGATGCCGATGTCTGCTCTTAGTTTTGCCGCCAGATTAATCCTGTCCACCATCGGTTGTAAGTCAGCTTCGTCTACTGATTCATGCTGCATCAGTAGGCGAATCAGGTCAGTGATAATGCTGGACTGTATACGGATAACTGAGTTCTGGCGGTCGATGTAATCTGTTAAGCCTGTCATACCTCATCCTCATTATCGGTTTCTTCGATATCCAGTTCGATGCCGAGAATTTCTGCGACTTCTGTTCGGATGTTCTCAGGTACACTCTCGATTGTGCGTTCCCCGTTGGATACCTTCTTTGCATAGATATTTGCGATTGCGCTCATAGCTTACCCCTCCTTAAATCGTAGACTCATAAAGTTCCAGCAGCGCATCCTCCAGCGTGGAGATGTACTTCTCTGTTGCTTCGTCTTTCAGTTCCTGCTCGGTCTTCTGCCAGAAGCAGATATAATAATCACCGTCAAGCTGTTTCTGTTGCTGGATGAACCGGAGATTTGCGAATTCCTCCACGGTGCCATCCTCATCCGTGAATTTCCCGGATACCAGATTCTCTTCCGTAAACACGGATGTATCCATTTCCTTTTTGTCTGGCACGATGTAGTTTGTCCCATTCATTCCGGAAAAGGTTACCTCAGTGCCGTCTGCCAGTGTCATAGTAATCATAGTGTTACCTCCTGTAGCTGATTGTGTAATGTGACTATGTTTTGATATTGCTTCCTGCTCATGTATTTGCGGTTACTCTTTATCCATGCGTATACCTCGTCGTGAAATTGTCTGGATTCCATTTTGGGTGCAAGCTTCTTCATCTTGCGGCGTTGGGCTGTCACGCGCTTTGGATTTATTTTCTGCTGGATTCTGCCGTTATCCATCAGGCAGTATTGTATCTGCATGAATCTCCAATGGCTGGACAGCTTTTCGATATGCGTCTTGCGCTGATTTACCGTGATGCCGATTTTTGCAGCTTCACGAGTGATATCTTTCTGTAACTCCACCAGATGTTCCCGGCTTTCGTGGATAACGTAGCTATCGTCCATATATCTGGCGTAGTATTTCTCTCCGCAAACGATTTTCACGTAATTATCCACGGGAGATGGATAAAGAATCCCGGCGGACTGCGATGTTTGGTTACCGATGTCTAAATGTTTTGCCATATATTTCTCGCCAGTCAGTAAACTCTTGTCTATCTTTTGATATTCGATAGAATTAAACAGCATGTCCATGCAGACGGCGTATTCCTTGTCGGTCATATACGACACGTCCACCTCAAACGCCTTAACAAACTTTTCTACCAGCCAGAGCGCAGTATCATCATGTATGTACTTGCGGAACTGATTAAGCAGGATATCGTGGCGGATATTGTCATAAAATTTTGAATCATCCATTATAAGGATGTATCCGTCGTTACCGTGCTGGTTGTAAGATTCCACCAGATGTTCGACTAACTGCCTACGGGTAAAATCCGTTCCCTTGTTTTTCTGGCTTGCGCCATTGTTGTAAATAAGGTACGGCGTGATACTCGGCATGATGATTTCGTCATTCAGGGCGTGTTCCACAACCCGGTCGCGTACTTGTCCGCCATGCACGAGGCGTTCCTTTCCGCGTTCTCTTGTGATAAATTCGGATGGTTTGCTCACCTCGTATGTGCGGTCTCTGATTTCTCTTTGCAGTCTGGCTATCTGGCAGAGATAATCCATCTCAAATATCTGCACTTTCGGTTTCCACGCAGAATTTTTCTGAGCGGCAAGCCATGCGTCATACAACACATTCGCATCGTCCATGATGTCATCTGGCTCTATCCAGTCGTCGGGTATAATCAAACTTTCTTTATCGACAATGTCTCTCACATCCTTTTGTTCTTTAACTGCCGGGCGGATAGGGGCTTGTCGTAACTTGCCCCGTCCCGGCGTGCATTTCCTGCTTTAGCAGATGGACTGCGTCTCCTTCCTCTGCCGCGCGGTCTCAAATGGACATTATGTGTGGCATCGAAATCAGGGCGAACACCATTGGCGTTGGACGCGTTGTTCGCGTTCGCATTGCCGTTGTTGTTCACATTCGCGAAATTCGTCGAAGAGACAACGTCAGACAACCACCAGTTCGCACGTGTTCAGACACAGCCCCAGGTTCCATGATTCAAAGTCAGATTATTTTATATCTGGCTTTTCATCTGATTTTGCTTTATTCATTTTTTCTTTTCTTTTTGCCTCTGCTTTGGCGATAACCGACACAAGCCTATTGTCTTTCTTGCGCCATCCTTTAATCAGCGCAATCTCCCGGTCGATCAGCTCTGCAATACGTGTATATTTGTTGATATCGACTGGGATGGTCTCAATGGCATACTGCAATTCCTGTTTTAAAGCGTCACAGATTCCGATTGCCTTTTCCTGATACAGTCGACGTTCTTCCAGCTCTGACATGTATGTTGGGTATATATCATTTGCGGTGTGCAGGTATTTGCCCAGTTCGCGCATCAGGTCGGTTATTGCTTTGCGCTCGTCCGGAATAAAATATTTTATATAATTGACCAGCTTTTCGCGGTATCGGTTGTATGATGTAATTTCCTGCTCGGTAAGCTTGTCTTTTGGCTTGCCCCGGAAATACTTTGACAGCATCTTTTCCATCTTTGCGTTGGAGAACCCGAAATTGTGGAGCATTAGCTCCGTAATGTTTCTCCGCATTACGTGGTATTGATGATATACTTCAAAATCCGATTCCTGCTGGTTCCGCTTTAATACGGACATTTTGTTCTCCCCCCTTCTTTATTTAGCGCCTTTGTACTCCCCGACCGCGAGGGTCGGGGAGATTGAGGATTTAAGATACGAGGAAAGCAGGGCGAACACCATTGGCGTTGGACGCGTCGCTCGCGCTCGCATTGCCGGTGGCGGTCACAAACGCGAAACACGCCGAAGAGACAACGTCAGACAACCACCAGGTCGCACGAATATTTATGTATCTCGGATTCAACGCAAACAACGGAAGCTGCGACTTGCCGATTCGTCTGTTTGCTACCAGCGTACCGCCATAGCTCATCTGCTGCATGCAAGCAGAACCATATACCATCTGCTCCGTCATCAGGTCACAGACGCGATCTGTATACCATGCCTGCGCTGATGGGTATCCGTTCGTAACTGCATTTGCCAGATAATTTTCATAGGTCAGCAGGTAATCGCCAAATGCGGATTGCAATGTGCTGATGGCATTCGCGAGGCCAGTATAGGTTACATCGGATACTGTGATTTCCTCGCAGGTGTACATTGCGGAACCAACATAGGCGCCAGAAGTGGTATTTGTGGAATTCATCGGTGCATTATACATGGTTGCATCAGGCACTACGATAGCATTGTGACCGATGGCCGTGGATGAATAGCAGTTATACCAGTAGTCGAATCCTGCGATACGGTATACTTTAGATGAGATTGTCCAGTAATCGCCGACAAAAAGATCGGCAAATGTCGCGTTGGAAATGTACCCGGCTTGCGTCGAGGTCATTGCTGTGCCGAGGGATTTCCCACGGAAAATCGAATTATGCGCACCTGAATTTGGATAGTGCGTGTCATAGATTCCCGCATCTAGTACGTTTGCCTGCGCGGCGGTAAATGTGTTGCCTGCCGTAAACGTACGTGCGGAGTATGTCGCTGATGTAGACATAAAAAGCTCCTTCCTACCCATAATTGTTGAAGGTATTGGGTTAGCGGCGCACTCCCAAAATGTGCGTCGGTATGTTTGTTTTGTTTAGTCTGCGCCGGATTCTGGTGTGAAATATTCGCATGTAGTCGGCCCCGGCAGGCAATAGCCGTCAGGCCATATTTCCTGATAATATCTAGGGCATTTTTCGTTATAGCACACTCTCTCATTGTACCAGATGCCCTTCCGGATACAGGTACTCCGGTTCCAATTCTTCTGGATGTAATGCCCTTCGGATCTCCTTTTCATACTTCGCCTTTTCTGCGAGTCGTGCGAAGTCGTACTTGTCCATCTGGTGGTCGACATTGTGCTGCGGCGGCAGATACCGGCGATTGATGTAAACTATTCTAAAGTCAATTCCCGCCGTCACGCCCAGCTTGTCGCGTATCTCCCTGGCAAAATCTTCCCGGAATAGTTTTGTGGTAAAAGCCAGCGTCGCACACATGCCCGGCATCGGCGGATTCTGCGGGATGCCCCCGCAGTAGCGCACGATCAAGTTAAATGCTTCACGTTTATTTTTCAGTGCCGGATAGTCGTCCATTCCGATGTGGGCAAGGTATATCTGCGCCTCGCCCACTTTCATATCAGAGAGGATGCTGCTTTTTTGTGACTTTTTGTTCAGTGCGCTGCTCATCGCATCACCCTTTCTTCGTCTCCTTTTCCGATGCAGTAACCATCCAGAGTAAAACCGCCATCTGGTTCGATTTCAGATTTCCGCCGATAAAGATATCTTCGCTGACCGTAAAGATATCCACATCACTTTCGAGATCCTTAACCTCAGCCAGTTCATCCTCAATCTTCTTGGATGCCTCCGATGTCAGCAACACTCTGCCAGGTTCTTTGGTCGGTGTACCGTACTTCTGCAGTAGCTTATCCCGCATGTCCAGATATTCCTTGGCTTCGTCCCGCAGTTTCCGCAGGTTCCGCGCGATCGCGTAACCCAGCTTTCCGGTTTCCTGCGCTGTTGCCAGTGCTTCAATTGACTGCCTCATATCTTCGTTTGTCATTTTCATTCGATTATTCCTCCGTAGTCTCTGTCTGTGCTGCTACCATTTCATTTTTCAGTGCATACGCCGCATCCTCAAACTCATTACGCTCCGCCCGGCAGGCCTCAAGATTTGCTTCGGACAGGGCCTTGTTGACCTTGATTCCGATATTCAGCGTCATTTCGGACGGATTTTCACTGTTGATGGTTGCCGTGTGTCTCTCGACGGTCTTTCCGCCGATGGTGGTTGTTCCTGTCAGAGTAACGTTTTTTACTAATGTAAGCATAGTGCTTCTCCTTTCTTTTTTTGAAAAATAATTTGCTTTTATATACTCAGGCGGGTGTTACGCCGCCTGCAGTAACTGTAATTGTGCGGTCAGGTCGGCAACCTGTGACTCCAGCTCTGCTATCCTGGCTTCGGCTGATTGATAGGTGGTCGTTACGTATTCGTCGAGCTCCTGCAGGCCTTTGATTACATAACCCATTAAATAAAATGTATCAACGGTTTTTATCATCATGTTTCCATCATCAAAGTATCCGCCTCCGACTGACAAACGTGGGTCTATTGCTTCCAATTCGTCTGCAACCATACCGATGTCTTGGTGGATGTCTTCATCTCTGTCGTTCCAATCAAACTGCCTCATACGAATTCGCCGTATTACCGGCAATGATTCGATCTCACAATCTTCAATGTTATCCTTAAGGCGGATGTCGGATGACGAAGATGATATAGTTCCATTGGCATATAATTTCTGACTTGAATTAGTCACGTAAAACCAACGAGAACCGTCATAGTAGCCAGCTATTTCGCCTGCAGTCATCGAAAAATACCCCAATGAAGAATTTGTAACATCTGATGAATCTCTATAGTTTAATGTTATTCCACCATATACCGAAGCAGTAGCATAATATACAGATCCGTCACTGGTTGTATATTTTGAATACCCTCGTGTTGTCAGTATTCCTTTTTCCAACATAGTAATCGTTCCTGCGCTGGCGACCGCGCGAAGCACCCCAGAGCCAAAATAGATACCAGCGGATGTGGAAGTTGTGGAACTTGTCCCATAATATAAGGCGTTAGATGTTATCGTCCACCCGCCTATCTCGCCGCCAGTATTCGCAACCAAATATGTGGCTGTAACAGTTCCGCTGAAGTCGCCATCAGCGCCAGATAACGTGCCTGTAAATGTGCCGCCAGCAGCGTTTAAATCTCCAGAAAATGTACCGCTTGCAGCGTTTAATGTGCCGCTAAATGTAGCGTTACCGCTTGCGTCAAATGTAAACTGCCCTCCGTTATCACCGTTAATTACAAAATCTCCGCAGGAAAACTCAACGTAATCTACATTTGCAGACAACACACCAACACCATCCGTAATTTTCAGCACAAGGGTTGCGCTGATCTGGCTATCCGTATATCCTTCTGCTGTGCTGATTGCGTTTGTCACACTCAGCGATATAGCGTTCATGTCATCTGTAATGCTCTGTGTTATCTCATTAGTTTGTTCAATGGTATAGTAACTGGACAATTGTCCATCAGTATAGCTATTTGCGTCGGACTCTGCCGTGCCAGCCGCCTCGTCTGCATATGTCATTGTGGCATAAGTTGCTTCAATACTTGACGTAATAGCTGCTTCGCTATCAGATATAGATTCTTCGATCAGCACGGTAATATCTGTTGTAGTGCTGTAATTATTATGTATATCCGTTGATAGTGCAGTTACTGTCGCTGTGATACTTTCGTTAGTCAATTCCAGTTCGGCCGTCTTTTCTTCCAGCGATGTAATTCTGTCTCTCGCTGCAGTATCAGTTAACAGCGTAGGTTTCGTCCATTCACTGGTCCCATTCACATACTCGATGTAATACGATACCCAGATGTATTCTCCATCTGCTGCCTCAGGCTGCTCCTCTGTCCATTCTCCACTGTTGTCCAACACCATCGTATCCAGTACAGCCGCATCTAGCGCAGCAGTTGTCCCATCGTCACCATGGGTTGGATAGTAATCCGCCGATTCGGATACCGCATAATATACTTTATATGTTTTGATGGACGAGTTTACGTTGCTTTCGACCGTGCTGACGGACAGCGTGATGCTGTTGATCTCATCCGTCACCTCCTGGATGATCTCGTTTGTCTGTGTGATCGAATAATAGCTTACCAGCTTGTTGTCCGTGTAAGTATTCGCATTCGATTCTGCCGTTTCGGCTACGCCATCTGCATAGGTCTCCGCTGCGCTCTGCGCGCCAGATGCCGCACTGTCCGCGTAGGTTATCGTGGCGTAAGTTGCAGATATGGACTCGCTTATGCTCGCCTCGCTGTCGCTCACCGCCTGGGTGATTGCCGTTGTCACATCTGTTGTAGTGCTATACTCCTTCAGCTGTGTGTCTGTATAGGTATTTGCCGTATCCAGCGCATCATTAGCTGCACTGTCCGCATAGGCCTCCGCTGCACTCTGCGCGCCGGATGCCGCGTTGTCGGCGTAGGTTATCGTGGCATAGGTTGCCGATATGGACTCGCTGATGCTTGCTTCGCTGTCGGTAATCGCCTCCTCGATGGCGGTTGTGATTTCTGTCGTGGTGCTGTAATTCGTATAAAGATTGCGCGACAAGTAGGTGACCGTCGCGGAGATATTGGAATCTGCAATTTCCAGTTCCGCCGTTTTTTCAGTCAAGGACGACAGCAACGTCCTGGTGGTTTCATCAGTCACCAGTACCGGATCTGTCCATTCCTCTGTCCCGTCCGCGTACAAAATATATTCACACTGCCAAAGGTATTCATCCTCCCCGACGGTTGGCTTGTCCGTTGTCCATGTTCCACTGTTGTCGAGGATCATGGTGTCCAGCACTGCCGTGTCCAGAACTGATGTTGTCCCATCGTCCGTCAGGGACGGATAATAGCTGTTTGACTCTGATACTGCGTAATAGATCACGTGCTTTTTGATCAGCCCGTTGACCGTTTCTTCCAGTGTGGACACCAAGGCTGTGATTACATTCTCGGAGTCGCTCACAGCCTGCGAGATCGCATTGTTCACCTGCGTCGTGGTGGAATAATCTCCCAGCAATGTGCCTTCCGAATCTGTCAGGGATTCGATGGTCACATACGTCGCAGAGATTTCTTCCTTGATGGCAGCTTCGCTTTCGGAGACATATTGCTCTATGGTGTTCGAGACTTCCGTCGTAGTTGAATAACTCGTCAGCTTCGTGTCGGTATAACTGTTTGCGTTCTCTTCGGCAGATGAAGCAGCTGCATCGGCATAGGATTCTGCTGCGCTTTGTGCAGTATTCGCAGCGCTGTCTGCATACGATTCAGCCGCGCTTTGCGCGTCGCCGGCGGCGTTGTCCGCATAAGTCATCGTGGCATACGTCGCCGAAATGGATTCCGTGATCGATGCTTCGCTGTCAGTCACTGCCTGCGAGATCGCTGTTGTGACATCCGTAGTTGTTGAGTAGTTCAGTAATTTCGTGTCTGTTGCTTCGTTTGCAGCATCCTCAGCCGCGCTCGCCGCCTCGTCTGCGTATTCCATCGTTGCATAAGTAGCGGATATAGATTCCGTGATCGATGCTTCACTGTCGGTCACCGCCTGCTCGATCAATGTGCTGATCACCGTGGTCGTGCTGTAATTATTATAGATCTCCGTCTGCAGCGAGGTGACGCTTGACTTGATGCTCTCGTCAGTCATCTCCAGCTCGGACGTCTTTTCTGTCAAGGACGAAATCAATGTTCTGGTGGTTTCATCCGTTATGAGGACCGGATCAGTCCACTCTTCTGTTCCATCTGCGTATAAGATATACTCACGCTGCCATAAATACTCATCTTCGCCCACTGTTGGCCGGTCCGTCGTCCACGTTCCGGAGTTGCCAAGCACCATGCTGTCGAGCACGCAGGTATCCAGAATCGCGGTCGTGCCGTCATCCTTCAGCGACGGATAATAATCTGGTGATTCTGATACGGCATAGTAGATTTCGTGTCTCTTGATCAGGCCGTTAACTGTTTCCGCCTGCTCCGCCACAGTTGTTTCCAGTGTGGACACCTGCGCTGTAATCCCGTCCAGATCCGCGCTGATTGACGTATAATTGCTCGTGAGTGTGGTGATCTCAGTCTCCACGCCGTCAATTGCTGTGTCTATGTCGTCCTGCCAGATCTTTGCCTCAATCTGTCCTTGTACGACAGACAGCCCTGTCTGTAGTGTGCTGGTCGATGATTCCAGATCGCTGACTGCGGAATTCACAGTCGTATACCACGCAGACAGCGTACTGTCGTTGATGGCCACCTGCGCGTAGTCTACTGTCAGGCTCCCATCATCCTCGATGCATGAAATAACACTTTCAATATCCAGCTTATACCCGCTGATCGCTGCATCATCTGCGATAGCTGCGTCTTTGATGATTGCACCGTTCCCGGTCAGGCCAGCTTCCGTCAGGCCCTGCGCGTCCCAGATCAGGTTACCGTCCGCGTCCCACAGATACAGATTGTAATCTCCGCTTGCATCCTCTCCAATCTGCACACGCACAACAGATTCGCCGTCCATAATCTGGATGGTGTTGTCCGCAATATACAGATTGCCGGATTCTGACATGATCGTGACATAATCCGTGTAGATCGTCCCAGCCAAAAGCGTAGACATGATCGCGTTATTAATCAGGGCATTCGTGATAACTGCCTCGTCGATTGTGCTGTTGTCCGCGGTCAGGTGGATCGTCTGCACCGTCCCTGTTCCGACGCTCCCGGCCAGCAGTGCGTTGATGCTCGCGATGTCCGCAGTCAGGTCGGTAATATTTGCCGTTACCGTGTTAAGGTCCGTGATGGTGGCATAGGACGCAAGCAACAATTCGATATCAGCTTCTGTTATGTAGGCCTTTTCAATATCTGCTACAGCCGCAGCCAGATCGGTGATCTCCGCAGAGTCTGCGGTTAAATATCCAAGGTCCGCAACTGCCGCGTTTAATTCTCCTGCAAGTATGTAATTTGCCAACAATGTATCGATCTCGGCTGATGATATATATGCGCTCTTGATCGCCGCTACGTCAGCCGTCAGGGTTTCGATGTCTGCTGATGTAATGTATCCATAAGATACAATCAGTTCGCGTATCGTCGCCTCGTCGATGATCGCGCTTTCGATATCTGCAACGACCGTACTCAGATATTCGGCTGTCACATACGTCGCGTCTAAAACTCCGGTGCTGATATACGCCACGATTAATGTATTGACCGTTTTGCTAAGAGATGCACTCAGTGCGGATGCCGCATCAGACGCGCCAGAAGCTGCATTGCTCGTACTGGTTAGCGCTGCAGCCAATGATTGTGTCCGGTCTCCCATTTCGTATGTAATGTCTGATGGATTGCAGATATTTACCGTCCGTTTGATCACTCGCAGATATGCATCCAGCCCGATCGCAGCATTAACTACACGGTAATAGTTGTATCTCTCAATTGCGCTGTCATCCAGTCCGATCAATGACAAGTCCAGCGCTGATAAAGTTATTTTGTCTGCAACTGTCTGCTGATCCAGCCAATTCTGTGCTTTGGTCAGCAGGTTCGATGGTTCTGTGACATCCTCCCATTCCACAACGCCTTCAACGATCCCGTATACTGCCTGCGCATCCTCGTCATCCAGGTAGATCACTCCATCATTGACGGATGCAATCGTCACGTAATCATCTGTGTCAACTTCGTCTTCTTCCGTTCCGTCAGCTTCCAGGTGTGCTCCCAGCGGGATTAACCTGGTTATCACACTTGTCGGGTCGATTTCCTGGCTGATGGATCTCATATTGCGTCCGAATTCAATCACAACATCTTCGTCAATTTGCCCTAATTCTGTTGTGTAATCCAGATATAAAACGCCATCATCTTCATATAGCTGTATTTCTCCGCCCAGATCGGTCAGCAGTTTCTGGGTGATTGCTTCCCATGTAGTTTCATAGGTCAGGCCCTTAGTCACGTTATTCGTGCTGGTGGTAAACGTCACAGTGCCACGATAGATTTTTTTGTAATCTTCCACTTGGCTGTTGTGGTTTTCCAGCAGCAGGTCCAGAAATTGTTCTACTCCCGTCCGGTCACCATCGTCGTAATATGTTGTCTTCGCCAGGTACGGCTGTACAGAATCGCATAAAAAGCCGAGACGATCCTCACAGATTACTGTTTTGTAGATCGTCCCGTCCTCTAACATTTCCGGCGTGATCGTAAGCACACGCCCGGTAAACTCCGTCCTATTGGTTTTGGTATTAAGTACCTCAACCATAGTTGTCCGGCTGTTTAGTAATTCATATCCCGGATTGTTCGGCAGAATCACGAACTGCAGTGTGTCAATCTCTCCTGATGACCCCTCTGTCAACGTACAGCTATACAGATGCGGGTCAGCCGGATCCACGCTCACCTCATGGATTATGGTTGATTCTGTCCCATTATAGATTGTAACTCGATACATTAAATCACACCCTCATCTGTTTCGCGATTGTATCTGTATGGCTGTGCCGTAAATGTCAATGTCATTTTCCCGCCGTATTCCGGCAGATTGTCATCTGATGTAAACTGCGCGCTGGTGTAGCTGCCAATAAAATAATAATCCGGATCCTCATCATCGTAGATTTTGGATTCAACTGCCGTCTGTGCCCAGCTGATGATTTCATTTTTTAACGCTTCCACCGTAACCTCATCGTCTTCCATGATGTCAAACGTATAAGTCAGCGTCCTGCTGCTATAATACGGCTTTATGATTGCGCCAAAATCATAATATCCGTTCATGTACGGCAATGACACAAAATTTGTCACACGTTCTGGTGGTGATACATTCCGGTCAGCAATATATAACCCAAAATCATCATAACTGTGCAAATCATTTATCATTATCCCGGCTTTGGTATTCATGACAGACTCAGCCCCCTCGCAGTTAATGATTGCCGCGTACCCAGTGCAGTGTCCATAGCACCAGCTGCAGCAGTCGCAAGTGTTCGCCCGTTGAGGTTGACCTGGGTCGGCCTGCTTGCCAGTGCTATGATAGCGTCGGCCAAATCCTCAATGGAATTTCCAATTACAGACTCTACTGCCGTTGCCACGTAGTCCTGCAGCACGTCGATCGGAGCAACCGCTTCCGGGCCAGCTTCTCCGCCGCCCAGCATATTGCCGCCCAGCATGCCAAATATTGTGGCGCCATCCAATACACCGCCTTCCGCGTACCAGCTGATCCCCAATGTCGGAATGCTGCCCTGCAGCAGATCGCTGATTGTCCACCCAGATGGTTTGATAGAAAAGTGAGGCAGCGGAATACTCGGCCAGGAAAAAGTGAAGTTGAAAAAGCCTTTGATCGATTCGACCACATTACTCACTTTGGTCTTTGCGTCCTCCATCTTGTCCCTGATTTTGTTATAAATGTCACCCATTTTGGTGGACACCGTCGTATAGGCCGTGCCTAATTTTGTGCTGAAGCTGCTCTTAATGGACGACAGCTTACCGCTCACTGTAGTATCGGAGCTTGTCAGGTTATTCTTAAAAAATCCCTTGATCCCACTCAGCTTGGTCTTTGATGTCGTATAGGCTGTGCTTAATTTTGTGGAGAATGAGCTCTTAATGCTTTTCAATTTATCAGTTACAGTCGTGTCGGAGCTGGACATATTCTTGGTAAAAAATCCTTTAATACCGCTCAGTTTTGTGGACGCAGTCGAATATGCGCTGCTCAACTTTGTGGAAAAGGAACTTTTAATACTCGTCAGCTTTGATGTAGCCGTAGAATCCGAGCTGCTCAGGTTTGACGTAAAGAACCCTTTTATTCCGCTTAGCTTTGTGTTTACTGTCGAATATGCGCTGCTCATTTTTGTGGAAAAAGAGCTTTTGATGCTTGCTAATTTTTGAGTCACTGTCGTGTCGGAGCTTCCCAGATTATCGGTAAAAAACGACTTAACTCCACTCAGTTTTTCCGAGGCCGTATCATATGCACTTCCCAGGTGTTCGGAAAACCAGCCTGAAATGTCACCCAGTTTTTCACTTGCTGTCTCCGCGAAATCTCCAAGTGTCGGCACGATATCTTCTGTTATTTTGTTGCTGAGAGTGCTTACTCCGTCTGATACATCCCCTGCCAGCTGCGTTCCGAATTCTATCGCTGCGCTGCCAGCGTTTCCGACATTAGTAATCAAATCACTCAAGCCTGGTATCACACTTCCAATGACGAAATCAATCCCGCTATTCAGTGGTTCTTCCAGACCATCGTAGATCTGCAAACCGAGTGAGGCAAAGCCCTGCTTCATCTGCTCGATTTTCGTCCCGGTTGTATCCGCCATCGTAGCATACGCTGTTTCGGTGGCTCCTGAGCTATCGGTGATTGCTTCCAAGTTTTCATTAAACTCTTCCAGCCCCTGATTGACGATAGCGTTTGACGCCTTGCCAGCTTCTGCACTGCTCCACAGGTTCATTAATGCCGTGCTATCCTCGCCGCAATCCTCATACAGTATCCCAAGTACATCGGACAGCGAATATCCGTCCGTCATCAATTCGGAAAAACTTTTTCCTGTCTTTTCCTGCAAAATTGTGGAAACATCAGACCCTGTATCGCCCAGCTCATTCAGCATACTGTTTAAGTATGTTGTGGACTCTTCTGTGCTGATGCCGGATTTTGTTAAAGATACATAAGCGGATTCCAGGTTGCCCAGGCTGACATTGTATGCGGATCCGGTTGCAATGGCCTTGCCCATACTGGATGACAATTCATCAATTGTGGTAACCCCAAGGTTCTGCACCATAATCAGGCTGTCAGATACTTCCTCTACTGTACCGCACGAATCTCCGTAGCTGTTCATGACGGTGGAGAGCACCGACAATGCGTCCGAAGTGTCAGTAAAACCAGCGACACCTAATTTTGTAGCTGCAGTCACCATATCCATTGCAGTATCGGCACTTGCGCCGGCGGAAATTGCATTGTAAGCCACATCTGCCAGCTCTGCGCTGGATATGCCGGTTTGCACAGATAACTCACTGATTGATTCAGTTAATGCGTCAATATTTTCTGTGCCTGCAATCGTTTCCAGCTTTGCAAACGCGGTCTCAGTATCAACTCCTAATTCAACAATTTCTTTCCCAAGATCCACGCATGCATCTATTACCTTTGTAATAGCATCACTCGCGAGGTTTGCAAGCGTGGCTTTCCAAGTTGTAAATTTCCCATCCGTATCGTCGGCAGAATCGCCCGCATCATCCACAGCATCGCTCAAATCATCTGCCGCATCGGCAGCGTCATCTGCAGAATCTGCCTGATTATCCAGTTGTGCATTCGTACTGTTTAACTGACTTGTCAGGTTCTGTTCTTCGATTTTTGCGTTTGTCAGCTGTTTTTCCAGCTTTTGTACTTCGTCACTGTCTTCGCCAAAGCATTTTGTTGCTGCTTCGATCTTCCCGGTCAAAGCTTCCTGCTTTTCCTGATTCGCTTTCAAGGCCTGCTCCAACAGGTCGTGTTTTTGCTGTAAGTACTCCACACTGTCGCCGGTATTCTGAAATGTCGCGTCTGCCAGCTTCATCTCGGCCTTCAGACTTGATATTTCACTATTGGCTGATTTGATCGCTGAATTAAAGCCCGACGTCTCCGCCGTAAAAATAACTTTCGCCTCGTTCTTCGATGCCACGCTCTCACCTCCTTCTTTCGCGTTCCCTCTGTTTTTCCCGTTCGTAGTTCAGCCAGTCATCATATGCAGCTTTGTCTGCCACAATGGTCAGTAGACTGGAGTACTCCACGTCCCAAAAAATGTGTTCCGGTATCTGCAGAATAAGGACATAGTAGGTATAAGCGTCCTCTATGCCCTCGATCTTAAAATGCGGGATTTTTACACCGCTTCGCTTTTTCCCTTTTCCGGCTCGTTTGAAGGCGTCGCGGAACCCTTTGCTTTTTTTGCTGTTACCAGCGTCACTGCGGATGTGATCAGGCTGTATCCATCATCCGGCGCCTGATCCAGGAAATCCTCATAGCTCATCCTCTGATCGTATTGATCATCCAGAATCAGCTTGCACAGATACGCAACATAATCAATTACCATACTGGCAAAAAGACGTTTGCTGGTATTATCCTGCACATCAGCCAGCGCTTTATAATACTTCTCGCATATTGCGCTGTCGAGTTCCCCCAGCTGTGCTATTGCGCGATTATTTAACGACAATTCGACTTCTTTCCCATCCATCAATGTCAGTTTAACCATGCGCTCACACCTTTCTCAGATACTTGCCGGCTTTCATGATCTCCTGATAACGCTCTTCCGTGATTTTCAGAGTTTCCCCGGCTCTGTGGATCTTCTGTGTTTCCTTGTCGCGGAATATTCTGATTACCTTTACTGTAACCATTCCGTCGGATTCTTCCGATCCAGCAGTTTCCTCGGCTGCCACAGCTTCCTCGGTAGCGATAGTCTCTTCAGTCGCCGCAGTTTCTTCGGCTGCGATAGTCTTCTCAGTTGTCATGTTCTCCTCAGTTGCATTAGTTTCCTTGGTTGCTTTTCTTGCTGCCATTGCTCATACCTCCTTATGCTGTTGCTGCTACCAGATCAGCTGTGAAGCCAGTCATCCAGCTTTCTGCAATCGTCGTGCTGACATCTTCTTCCAGTGCCTGGTAAACGATCATCTCGTTGTCGTCCGCCGTCACCGTAAACTCAAGCTCATCCATCTCAACTTCTTCTGCGTCATCATCAATGGATGTTCCCTTCGTGTTGCAAATTGCCACAGGATAAGCTCTGTACTGCGCATTATCGTCCTCGTCCCTCACCTTTGCCGTCATAGTAACTTCTTCGTGCAGTGACTCTGTGCCATACCCATATACGCCGGTAGCCAGTTCCGCCATGTTGTACAGCTTCAGCTTCAAGTCATAAGGCAGGTGTGCGTTAATCGTTACCGTGCCTTGGCTGCCCTTTGTGCGGGATTTCTTCACTCGCCCCCGGCAGCTTTTTGTGATGGTTTTGGTCTCCATCTCCTCTTCCAGTTTCCCGACACAGGTTACATCAAATGTTGTCCCATCGGGAAAAATAAACCCCAGCTCATCCAGGAAAAATTCCGAAAAAACTGTGTCCGTTGAACGTTCCATTTCTGCTCCTTTCCGCCTGTATCTCTTACAGGCCACAGTGGCTCTATTGAGTGTGAGCCAGTGTCATCCCTCGAATGCAGCTACTAATCGCTGCACCACATCAGAAATAATATCATCAGTGGATTCCTCTGCGCCGCGCTGCATGAACTGCTGGTTCCCCGCGTGGTGTGTTGTATTGCTTCCATCGTCTGGAAAATACAGGTAACCGTATTTTGATTTGCTTTTGACGGTCAGCTCCGTGCCGCTTACACTTCCCTGAAATACGCTTGAATAGCTTGCAGTTGCGGCGGATGCTGCTTTGCCCTTCCAGCGCCGTCCTGATGCGTGGATCAGGTCCGGGATATGCGATGCAATTTTTTTAAATCCATCGTCCCGCAGATATTCCTGTATAATCTGCCCGGTTCCTTCTCCATACTGTTCGATTTTGCTTTGCAACTCTTCTACGCCAGAAATATCAATTTTGAATATTTCAGCCATCCAAAGTCACCACCCTCGCTGGCAATCGTTTTCGTGCCGCCACGAACGTATAAATTGCCGCCTCCAGTGCCAGCTGTGTCCCCGGCTGCGTCATGTAATCGAAAGAAACATCGCCTGATTCTTTCAGCCCCGGGATTCCCCGCAGCGCGTCAATAACAGTTGTCTGTTCGTCTTCCGGAATGTAATTCTGGTGTACCAGGGCGACCTTGTAATATACCGACGGGTCGCCCATTGAGCCATTTTTCCACGACATTCTTTCACGATAAAACACGATGTAGTCGTAGATTTTCTTCCCGGTAGCTTCCGCACTGCTCCCATAGTACACAGGCAGTTCAGGGAATGCCTTCTCCAGTGCTGCGGTAATCTCATTCAGCATCTGCGTCCACCTCCAGTTCCCTTACTTCTGTCAGCGATAAATAGACTTCCTCGCGCGTGTATTCAGCTTTTGCCACATGATACAATGTCCGGCCGATTACAGCCGAACATTCCGTATCAATACGAATACCGCCCGGTTTGCGAATGGATATTTTCCTGTCCAGCCTGTATCCCATCTGCTCGGCATAGGAACTGTCTTCCATTCGCACGGAATTTTCGGCAAACTGCATGGTGCAGATTGCTTCCAGATCATCCGCTGAGGTAGCACCAACCCGTGCGGAAAATGTCGATGCGTCCTTAGTTTCCCGGCAGATTGTGCATACGCCATCATTATAGGCTTTATTCACTTTCTTCGTCGGAATCGGCATCTGTATCACTCTCCTCTGCACTGTCATCAGCGCTATCTGATTCTGCCACGGCGTCCTCCGCCAGCTCATGCCGCTGTCTGCACGCCGCTATCATCTGCCAGTAATTTTGCCAAAATGTATCAACGCAGTGATTCCATTCATACGCTATATAGTTCAGCAGCACATTCTGCTCCATAGACGGAGCCGAATAATCGAATACATCGCCATTTTCATCCAGTGCGTCCTTTGCGCTATAGTCGTATGCCAGGCCGACCATATTACTCACTGTCGGGATGGACTCAGCCAGGATAGCCGCAACCCTGGCATTCGTCCCTTCATCATCCCATGTGATGTTCAATTTCATTTTGGCCAGCTTTATTAGATCATCATGCCCCGTCATGCAGTAGCCACATTCTCAACTGTGATATATGCCGGATTCAGGCCGGAGATATCGAGCAGCTGGAAAGAGGTGTTGTCAAACGCGCGGCCATCCGCATACTGTACAACCTTAAATACCCGCTGGTCTTCCAGGAATTTATAATCATCGGTATACTCAATCACGTTGTTCCGTGCTGCTTTGCCGACATACAGATAGTATTCCTTCAGCAAACCAATGATTGCCTTTCCATCCTCGACCACATCAGAGACAATAACTTCAGTCGGGAACGGGAACAGGTTATTCACGTATACGCCGTTTCCATTCAATACAGTGGTCGCCGGCATGATCTTTGTCAGGTAATCGTTCTGATTGCAGATGATTGCAACAGAGTTAAACTTCCGTCTGTGTCCATCCTCATCTTTCGCAAAGTTTGCCAGCAGTGTACCATACTCCGCCGGCTGGAAGCTTGTGACTGCCACTGCGGTCTTCTGCGTATATCCTTCAGTAGTGGATCCAGTCGTGGTAATTCTATCCATACCGATCGGCATAGATATTCCGGTGCCGGATACGATCGCCGTTTCCAGGGCAACAGCCATTGCTTCTTTCATGACGGTCCGAATATAGGTGTCAAGCCAAACCGGGCCCATATCGGCCATGCCGCGTTCCAACACAACAAAGCAGGACAGCTTATTCTGTTTCACATCCACCACATCCCATGCAGATGTGATCTCCTTCTCAATTGCTGCAGTAATGGTTCCCCATGCTGCAGACTGTACGCTGTGCCGGTTGCGGATCCACTTTGTCAGATAACCGACGTTCTGCAGATTGACCTTTGACAGCAGCGGGTGATCCTGCGTCAGATTCCGGAATACATCCTCAATGATCGTGTTCGGCATGATGTCATCTTCATCGTCGGACCCAATGATCTCCGTGAATACCTGTTTCGGATTGCTGCTGCGCATTACATCCGCAATCCGGTTGTACCACGCCGTTTCTTTCGTGGTCAGATCGCGTGCGCCGCGTCTTTCCAGAATTGCCTGATCGTGGGTCTGTTCGTACAGCTCCATATCCTGCTTCAGCTGTGCATAGGCATCCTCAGCAGCTGCCGTCGCGATGTCGTCAAATGCTTCCTCAATCTGGTTTGCGTCATTCGTCTCCATCGCTTCTCTTAGCCTTTTGGAGACGCTCTGAGTTTTGTTGAAATCCATTTGTAGCTCCTTCCTCCTGTATCTCTTGCAGGTCATCAGCATTTTGCATGCTGATGGTAAATTATTTGAATGCGTTCATCAGCCGTTCCATATAGGTCGGCTCTTTGTGCGGATTGCCTTGTTCCGGCTTGTGCTCCGCCGGTTCTGGCTTTTTCTGCTCTTCCAGCATTTCCTTTACAGTCGCTTTTACGATCTCAGACACTTTCTCATCTTCCATTGTAAAATTGACTATATACGGCCTGTTGGTCAGCTTTGTGTTTACCATTTCCCTAACGGACTGAGTTGCCTTGTCATCGTCTTCATCATCCTGGTCTTCGATTTCCGTAGCAAATCCCCACTCCAGTACTTCCGATGGTTTCAGAAACCTTTCCTGCGACATCAAATCAATCAGCTCTTCGCGGCTTTTTGTGAGCGCCTGCATATATGCTGTAATGGACTGCTCCGTGATCGCATCCAGATTATCTGCTTCTCTTCTGAGATGTTCGGCATTTCCGGCAGTGTAGGTGGATGCAGGATGCACCAGGAAATTACCAACCTGCGACATAATGCGCCGATCGCCCGCCATAAAAATAATCGTAGCTGCTGAGCACGCGAACCCGTCAACATAGGTTGTAACTGATGCACTATGCCGTTTGAGCGTGTTGTAAATTGCCAGGGCTTCCGCCACCTCGCCGCCGTAGGAGTTGATGTGCACATCGATCTGGTCAACATCCAGCCCCTGCAGCCGCTGGCTCAGGCCGTAGCTTGACACATCACTTTCCAGCCACGGGAAACTTGTGATATCTCCAAAAATGGTCAGTTCTGCTTTCTTTTCGGCTTCGTTCGTTTCCAGCGAATAATATTTTCTCGTCATTCTTCCTCACCTCCTTCCGACGTGTTGCCGCCATCAACATTATCTATATTTCCATCAGTGTCACCGTTTGATGATTCACTGGCTGGATCAGGGGTTGCTGCCGCTTCCGGGTTCTCGATATCAGCATAGTTTTTGGTAATGTAGTGTTTCTGGCTCCATTCCTCGCCAATTTCCGGCATGTCGCTATACTCGCGTAACTCATCAATGCTTGCGTACCCGGATGCTATCAGCTTGTCAATATTCGCCGCTGCGTCAAGGATGTCCGTATGTTTGATGTTTGTGGTGTCCACCTTTATCTTGCATCCACCATGGATAATCTGATATTCCGAAAATGTTTTCCTCGTCAGCTCATTGCTTATCTTTTTTGCCAATGGATCAATCGCCATGGTTAACGTCTGATTGATGATCTGATCTACGGATGTAATGTTTCCATCCAGCAGCCCGGCCGGAATGTGCAGTGCAGCTGCTACCATGTTGTAAACATCTTTCCGAATTGACGCGTAATCACTTGCGGATGATACAGACTGTGCGGTAGACAGTCTCTGCAATGACTGCTCTTTGGTGATCGGATATGCAGCAGATGAAGCATTGACGAATGATTCCAGGTTTGTTTTGACCTTTGACATGTATGCCTCTTTGTCCGTCTGCGAAGATGTGGGATATGTGCCCAGCTGCAGCACATATTTTTCCCCGCTGTTCTGCCCATAGGTTTTCTTTGCATATTCCAGCAGCTCCGCATAATTTTCAAATACACTGTCTACCAGTTTTTTAACCTCCGGATTATACTGCTTGAGGTAATATACTCCACTTGCCTTAAATGTCTTGTTGATCTGGTATGTCCTGATCGAGATGCCAGAAAATACGTCTTCTTTCAGCGGATACTCATCAATTGCATATTTATCCGCGACATATAAACTATCTTTCAGCGGTACCAGCAGCGCGTCTCCGTGATAATACAGATGCATAATCCATTCTGCTATCAGCTGGTCACCTGTCTGGTTCGCATTTGGTGATACATTCAGCACGTACCAATTGCGGTCTTTTACAATCTTTCCGCCTTTATATACCTTACGTTCACACCGCCCGATGATATCAGCCACCAGGCTGATCGCCGTATACAGTGCGATTTCTTTAATCCTGGTTTCCTTCCATCGTTCTTTCAGAGCTGTGTCTTTATCAATTGTCGCTGTCCCCAGCAGATTATCCAACCAATCCTTCACAGATCCGTTTTTTCCAAAAAAGGCCATCCTGCTCACCTCCCGTCTAAAATACAATCGGTTCAAATACCGGCGCTGTCGTATTTGCATTTTCCAAAATGTCCAGCTGTGTCATCGCGTGAACCAGCGCCATAAATCCATCCGTTTTCCGCGCGTGTGGCTCGATTTTTCCGTAATTAAAATTGATTCCCTCTGGCACAACCTTTGTGTTATTGGTAAACCACCGCATGATCGGCAGGTCGCCCCACACAAACCTGTGTCTGACAAAAGCAGAATTGATTACCGGGAAAACCTTTATCACATCAGATTTTCTTGTCAGCTTAACAGGAACACTATAATCCTCTCCCACGCCAATGCCGACGTCACTCAGCATTGATCTCATCAGTGAAAACCTGAAGTTATCAATCGACAGACAGATTATTGTATAGTGCTGCGCCTGCTCCGCAAACCATTCTGCAATGTATTCCGGCGGAATCTCTGGTGCCTCAACAAATTCAAGATCGCCTCGCTCCGCCCATTCTTTCAGCGGTGCTTTGATTCCAGGCAGATCACGGCTTTCTGTGCAAACCCAGGTATGTTGGATGACACATAGCTCCTCGCCCACCAAAAACAGTAAAACTGCAGCCACAAAATCGTTTGTTTTGGCATAATCCAGCCCGCCAATGCATGGCCATCCTTCCAAATCCGGCAGCGGCCTGTTGGTCGCCATGATGTCATCCCAGCTGGCAACCTCCGTCTCCGCGTTCCCAATCGGAAAATTCATGCGCTTGGTAATGAACTCTGACCTGTATTCTGGTGTGTAAGGCATTTCCACAACTTCCTTCTCGATCTGCTCCCGCAGCGAATCAAAATCGTTGATAGAAGGAATTGCCTTGATCCAGCATTCCGGTTTGTCCCATTCGTCTTCAGATTCAATCCGGCAAATGAAAGGAAATACCCGGTTCTTCGGATTGTAAGCTTTCAGGATATCTTCATTTTGTTCCATCTGGCGATCGAATACTGCGCCTCGTATATGCCCGAAAGTTGAAATTGTGATGCAGCGCCCATCCCGCCTTTTTCCAAGGCCGGACTTCAGCGTATTGATATTTGTAAAATCCAGGTATTCATGTATCTCGTCCAGGATGATACAGCCTGTCCGCTTCGAATCCTTTCCCCTCTTACTGGATGTGTTAAAGCGCAGTGACGATTGTGTTTTTAACCCTGTCACAACTTCAAGTGTCGCGTAAAAATTATGCTCCAGTGCTTTCTTCAGCGTTTTATCCGTCGGATCCGTGATCACATCATGCACATCTTTAAACGATGTCTTGACCTGCGCCTCGCTGTTTGCCAATAGATCAATATCATAGTACCGGATCCCGTGCGCCGGCGACAGAAAGTAAAATGCCAGAAAAGAAATAAACCCATTCTTTCCGCTTCCTCGTCCGAGTATGATCCGGATGTCTGTAAAATAGATCGTCCTGCGCTCTTTGTACCGGATCCCAACAATCACAGCAAACAAAAAAACCTCCCACTCCAACAGATCATAATCGAAATACCTTTGGAGTTTCAGGCCTTCCTCAATTTTCTCATCGTCGACATATACATCTTCCCGTTCCAGCGCCGGTATCAACACATTGTCAATCAGCTGCTCCTGATCTTTGCAATGATTGATGCGTCCGGACCGTATATCATCTATGTACGGATCAAGGAACCTGCTATAGGTCATAGTTTTCCTCTGCCTCCGTCTTCTCCTCCGCAGGATCAACGCCCATCCACTTCAGGATTCCCTGCATGGACTTCTCGATCTGTCTGGTCTCCTTCATACATTCAATTTTTATTTTCTGACTGTCAGTGGTTTTAATCACTTTATTCAGATTCTGGAGTTGATCGTAATATGCCATGTACTGCTCCAGCTGCGCCTCATATAATGCGGAGGTGAGATTTTTCTGCTTCATCCTTTGTCTTAAATCATCTCTGATTCTGCTCTTTTTTGTGGCAGCCATGTGCTCGCGCCTCCTTATTTTCAGAAAAACTATCAAATTTTTAAAAATTTTTCAAAATCTCCGAATGCCTAAACCCTGCCCGTTGTCAACCCCCTTTCCCAAAATACCCTATAGGGGTACCCGGGGGTACTATATTACCACCGCTCAGGCGTGAGCGGTTCTTCGTTTGTATTTTCAAAACCGAATCGCTCGTGACGTTTGTTGTGGCATTCTTCGCACAAAGCGAAGAGCTGCTGGTGTTGCCGCCCCTGCCCATCAATCCAAACAGTAGACAACGCGAGCTCTGGATGACGTTCGACAGTCTGATCATGATGCACAGTCGTTGCTGCTGTGATCTTTGTTGGTGTTTTCTTTCTACAGTCTTCGCATTCATAGTGGTTTAGTTCCAGCACTTGTTTTCGCAGGCGTTTCCATTCGGGTGTATTGTAAAAGCGGTATACTTTGTGCGCTGATATCAGTTTTGGTATCCATTGTTTTAGCGCATATGGTGTTAAATATGGTGGTTTTTCTACCCCATCGCATCCTGCTCCTATATATCAGATTAAAGCAGTCCCGCCGCAGCCATCAGCGACACGCGATCCGTGCCGCCCAAAGAGGAGTAAACGGTCAATGCCCGAAACCGCTGGCTGTGTGCGCGCTGCCCGTCAGTTATCTGTTTTATCCAACACAAAAGGCAGACCTTTTAGTCTGCCTTCGCGTATGAGAGAAAGAGAAGTTGGTGTGCTGTATTCTTACAGCTTCCGCATCTTAGCATATTGTAGCAGATCGGACTCTCATTTGCAACTGCTGATTTTATAGCAAATTATTCACTTTAAAAATTTGTTTTCGAACTGCTCCAGTGCGTCTTTGTGAATTCTGTATATGTGGCTGCTGCTTTTCCCTAACCTTTTTGCAATACGATCCCACGGCATATAGTTTACATATCGTAGATACAATACCTGCGAATACAACGGATCCTCGATTGCCTTGATCTGATGTATAATTTTTCGCTTGTGATAAGCCAGGCGATTGTATTCCTTCTGGATATCTCTCATCCAATCCACATACTCATCCACGGATGCCATACTGTTATTGATCCCTGTGTGCTGCACACGGTCCGCTGAATAATCTATGCCACGTATCCCAATGGCATTATCCTGTAGTTTCTTCAACTCGTTCGCTTTTTCCTTCATCCTGATGTCCAGCCATCTTATCTTTGACAGATACTGCTTTGTCGTCATCCGCTTTGTCCTCCCTCATCCTTTCCAGGATCACACTCCCGGCGGCTACACCGTAATTCAGGAACGCTATCAGTGTGAATAGTATAATTGCTACTGCTATCATTCTCCGCTGCCTCCTTCATAGTTGATCACCACCTTTATTGCCCGAACGAGCAGTTGCTGAATCCTTTCGTCAATATGGTGGTCTCCGGTAAAGCTGGCATGCAAATCAAGATGCCCTCTTTCCCACATATCTGATAAAACTTCTGTTGTCCGGAAATCTGATTCTTTTAAAAAGGTTCCGTTCTCATGCAGTTCGTATTCGAACCGCTCCGTGATATACTCTTCGGCCGTTTCTTCTCCATCCGGTTCGCCGTGTGCATATATTCGCATCAGATCGATATAGGCCAGCTTGTCCTGGTATGTATAGTCTTTATTCGTGCCTTCCGTGTAGCCTGCAAAAGATTTCCTGATCTGCTCCTCGAAATCTTCTGGTGGGTTAAACACATCCACCTGTACTCCTCTCGGAAATTCCAATGCATAGCTATTCATTATTTCCGCTCCCTTCTATCGATCTCAGTGCATCATTCCATCCAATAAAGTATGACGGCGTTTTCTCGTCTTCCCTTGGATATGTACCACATATGTCTTGTTTCTCTGGCATCGGACGCAACGGGCACCATTTAGGCTTTTTCTCTCCAACCTTGCGTAACACAATATTGCTTGTTACTGCGCATCCTATATGCCTGACGACATCGTATCTCAATAGTGGACACTTTTCACAGCTTTCTGGCATTTCATCCAGTACCAATATCGCCTTGCTCATTAGTCCTCCTTTACCTTGCAAGCGTCAATCACACTCCATGTAGCTGACTTGCCTGTCTGTCTGACGCAATCTATTGCTACTCTTTCCGTCTGAAATGCTATCAGATGCACCATGGCTTACTCCTCCTTTTTCTTGTTGTGCCTGTTTGCCCATGTTACGGTTGCAGTTGTTTAATCCTACTGCTGCGCCTGCAGCTTTGGTTTTGCTGTAACGGGATTTGCTCATTTGGTTATCTCCTTTGGTCTATACTTTTCCAGTATGCTTCTTAATCCCTTCCACAGGTCCACAAGATAAAAGTTATCGTCAAATATCTCCTGCAATTTTTCCGTGGTGCTGAATATTGCTTCCACCTGTTCCAGCAGAGTTGTGACAATCGACTTATTCAGTGCGTTTATGTCGATCTCCTCTTTTGCCACTTCTTCCGGCAAATATGTATTGACCGACAACGTATATCCCTGATCTGCAATATCTTGTTGCGATACGCAAACGCTCCGTTCGCCATCCTCAAACGTAACATCCGTTGTCTGTCGTTTCTTTTTCAGCACAATAATGCAAGTACTGATTGAAGTATCTTCAAACGTATTTCCCGGAATATTTACAACTCTGTCAACGTAGTTATTTTCGATGAACCACCGCCGCACTTTGTATTCTCTCTGTCCTCTGTAGAGAATCCCCGGAAATTCCAGAACGACCGCAACGCCATTATCTGACAGATGATGCAGGATGTGTAGCATAAACGCCCAATCAGCTTTTGACGGCGGTGGAAGTGCCGGGCAGTCGCAAAAACGGGGATCCTCTTTCAGTTCGTCCGGATTCCATTTGATAGAAAACGGTGGGTTTGCCACGATACAGTCAAATTGTATTCCTGCGAATTTATCATCTGCCAACGTGTCCCCGGCATATCCCGTAAAATTGGGAATATCTATCAAAACAAGTTGTTCTGCATCCAGTTCCTGCCCGTATTTCTTTACGCTGTCTGGGAATACCCTCAACAGGTTCCCGGCTCCACACGTTGGGTCATATACGCTTTCCGGTTCGATATCGACATAAGATTTCAATTTCAGTGCCAGTGCTTCAGGCGTGTAGAATATGCCATTGTCCTTGAACTCCTGTCGGATATTTTTGATGCTCTTTTGCTTCATGTATTCGTCCTTCTTTCCCAGCTTGCATATTCTTCGACTGAGTGAAACTGCATCCTCGCGCTCCCTGAATCTCTGCGCTTATTCGTCTCGTCCCATGGGCGGTGTTTCCAGTATTTCTTTTCACATTCCGCGCAGCAAAAGCGTGATCGTTTGTCCCGGATTCCGTCAGTAACAACTTTCTTTCCGCAGTTCGCGCAGTCAAACGTAATTGATGGATATTCCGGCGGATGAATTTTTCGGTACTGGTAACCACACTTTGTGGAGCAATATTTCTGGATAACCGTCAGCGCAGTGAACTCTTTCCCACAATTTGGACATTTCATGACCCTCCGTGTCCTTTCGTTTTCCTTCCGTCAAGGTGGCGGTAATGCTCCCGCTGTCCGATCAGTGCGGTTTCTACTTCTTCGTCAGTCGGCATGTACACGATCACCGCCCTGTCCGGTGCTGTTCTCAGCCTGTTTACCAGTATTTCTACAGCTTTCAGGACTTCTTCTTCCGTTCCGTAAGAATCCAATATCATATTCTTCCCGCGAGGGTCCGAAGCAATCACACGATGGTTTTCTGTGTTTGCAAAGATTGCCATGCAATGTTCCGCGTTGATGATCTGTTTTTTATTCTTGCTTGCTATCAGCATTCTCAATCCTCCTATGTCCACATGCTGTCAATCACTTCGTCTGGCGTCAGGCCGCTGGCCTCGTAATCTTTCAGCTTCCACAGAGCGCTGTAAAGCTTGTCGAACATCTCTTTATTGATGATGGCACCAACCTTCAGATCTTCCCAGGATACTCCGTCCAGCTGCCAGTTCCCGGCTGGATCACTTTTGATCATCTTCTTCATTCTTGCCCTCCCATCCGACAAATTCTGCCCATTCATCCTCAAAAAGCACAGGAAGCTTCCCGTAAAATTGTTTCAGTAATTTCTTCGCCACCTGCCGTGTCTGTTTGTGCGCCGCCGGCGCGCACCGCATCCGGAAAAAGTGTCTCCATTCTCTTATGTTCGCGGTCATGACCAGCTCTGTTTTCAGGCAATGCGGCAGGACTTCCCTCGCGTCTTCTGGCGGTACATCGATATAGCGCAGGTTCTGATATGCTTTTTCCGCATCCATTGCCGCCTGCTCCCAGGTGTCGAATTCTAACGTGTCCGGCTTGATGTCGATCGGTCTGATTACTGTGATCTCTCCGCCCAGCCTGCCGGAGTTGTAGTCGCAGTACCTTGTTGATTCCTGGCTGTAGCTGGCTACCCGGTGTCGAACGATCTGATTTGCTATGCTCCGGCTGACGATAAATTTCACAGATATGCTCTGATGCTCCAGAACTGACTCGTGGCCTGATTTGATGATTCTGCGGATGAACTGTTCCGCGCTTCCTTCAGTGATCTTGTCTTCGCTCTTGTAGCAGACCCGGCCGATCAGTTCCAATTTGCGGTAAATGTAGTCTTTGTCTATCGGGTCTATGATGGTTACTGACTGCTCTGTAATTTTCATTTGTGCCTCCTTAGGTTAAAATCTTGTGTTTTCCCTGAGAATTCCGGAACACTTTGCATCCGGTCTCTTTGATATAGCTGACCTGCTTCTTGTAGTGCTGTAGCTGGGCTATATTCCCTTTCCCGTAAATCTCCCACATTTCATCAAGCAGCCTGGTCAATTCTTCTTTTCTCAGTATGATCTCCATTTTTTGGCCTACCATCTTTGTTTCCTGGTCAAAGCTGAATTGTCCGCCAAATTCGTTCCCGAACATGCTATTAAATTTTTCATTCATAGTAGACCCTCCCATTTCCGTCCACCTGCTCTTCGAGCCACACTTTTACCGCCGGTATCGACCGTAATGTGTTATTTGTCAGGTTTCGCCGCATGTATTCCATGGCGAAGTATGCTGCCGCGTCTTCAATCGATAGAGTGTCCAGATAATCTTTCCTGCTCCCGAACGGTTTTTCAATGACGGTTTCTTCGCTTTCAGGTTCGTCCTCCTGGGCAGGCTCTGGCTCTTCTGATTTTTGCGCCGGCGCAATTTTCCCCTGCGTTTCTGCATCCTCAGTAGTTGTATTTTCGGTCTTATCATCCTGCTCCAATGGGGCGCTTTCTTCGACCTGCTCCTGCTCCGCTGCAATGCTGGTGTCACAAATTCCCGCCTGCTCCACATCGGTATCTTCTTCTGTAGTCTCCTCCTGATCCGCGCTGGTGTTTTCTTCTACAGTCTGCTCCTCAGTGTCGCTTTCTTCTGGATCTTCCTGTTCTTCTGGTTCTTCTTCCTCCTGCTCAGCGATGGCATTCCCTTCTGCAGTCTCCTGCTCCGCCGGCGGCTCAACTTTCTCCCGCTCTGTCTCCAGCTCTTCTGTCTCTTCTTTCTCCGGCTCGTTCAATAATTCTTCCGCCGCGATTCGCAGGAACTCTTCCCATGACATGTCCTGTGCCGTCCCTCCGAATTTCTTGATGGAGATCCGGTTCTCATACATCATCATAAAATACAGGCCTTTGCGGTAGCTCCTGCTCCCGCCCGGATTGATTTCCTCCGAAAGACGCTTTACGGATCCGCCCGCGAGGATTTCCTCCAGGCCTGCAGCGCGGACTCTTTTTGCGTCTCCCGGGTTGTCCCTGAAGAATTTCCCGACCAGCTCCCGGATGTCGTCTGCTTCTCCCGCCGGCGGCTCTGATTTGTTGAACTGTTTCAGCTCGCGGATGCTCTCGCGCGGCGTTTCCGGCTGGATCATCGTCAGGTCGGAATCCGGCAGGGAGAGCATTTCTGAAAGTTTGCTGCTCCCCAAGCGGGCAAACTCCGGGCGGAGCCGGTCCGAGTAACCATCAATTGAATATTTCGCGTTGATCGCCATGAACCGCGATACGGTGGACGGGCTTAAGTCATATTCCGCTTTCGCGAATTCCGTTACGCTCTTGTATCCGTCCTGCTCGTAAAGCTTCTGGTCCTCGATCCGGCGGAGTTTAAAACCGATCCGCACGAAGCTTTCCTGTACTCCTGCCAGATCCTGCTCCAACGACTTTTTCATCTCCAGCCAGTCTGCTATTGTCATCTGTACGTATCCCATCTTATCCTCCTCACATCCAGATTATGGTGTCTCCGGCCTCATAAAGAGGCTCGGGTTCTTCGGGTTTTTGCGCCGGCGCAATTCCTGCATTTTCCCGCCATTCGGGCCAGTGCAGGTATGCCCGGCAGCACTGGCATTCTATAGCATATTCTTCTATCTCTGATTCTTTATGGAGCCATGCGCAGTTCTCCCGAACATGATGTTCGATTGCGAGTAAAATGTCCATTTCCCCGCATCGTTCAATCACTGAGAGTGCTGCGTCTTTCCATTGTTTCGGCAGAAATTCACCCTTTGCAGTCGCATAGACGTCTGAACCTTTGCGAATTTCCACTTTCCTTCCGTTTCTCGTAATCTCAAACCTTCCAGTGAGAATCATCCGGAAATTGCGCATCCTGATGTCGTAATCCTCGATCATACGCAGCCTCCCTCACGCGATACGGATCTGTACCTTCCTGGTCTTCGGGATACTCTGCTTGAACTTCTTCAACAGCGCGTCCACTTTGTCCAGCTCCGGCTTGCGGTCAAACTTGGAATAATACTGCAGGATCTTGTCATCCTCCATCCGGATCTCTATGGTGTACCACGGCTTTTCCAGATTCTCCTTTTTCCGCAGAAACAGGATCCATGACTCGCCCCTTGCCATCCGGGACATATAGGTGTCGTTGAGCCCTACGCAGTGATGAAGTGTTCGGCCTTCCTCGACCAGCTCCATACATTTCCCCGCCGGTATGATCATGTAGGTATCGTCCTCGTAAAAGTATTTCTTTGCTTCCAGCAGGTGTGCCTGGATCTTTATGTCCAGCTCTCTGTACCTGTTTTCCTTCCCTCTGGCTATCTTTTCCTGCTCTCTCCGGTTAATCTGCTCAACCAGCTGGTCGTGGCGGGCTTTCAGGTCCTTCGGGTACCGGATGATGTCATCTGTAATGTCGTAGCCTTCATTCTGTGCCATCCGCAGATAGTCGCGCCAGGTATAAATAAAATTCGTCGGTGCAACCTTCTGCTTTTTCAGGTAGTTCACCATCCGGTCCACGCTCCCCAGCTCTTTGAGGAGCTGCTCGCAGTCGCGCGGGCTTATTTTCTTTCTGTTCAGGAATTCAAGAGACTCCTGGGATATCCGCAGATGCTTTCCTTTGTCCTCCTGCCGCTGCTCATACTGGAGCCAGCGGAGCGCGTTCAAGGTCCCGTTGATCTGCTTCATGCGGTGCGTGCGGTTCCCGTCCAGCTTCAGGGCTTCTTTCAGGCTTGCGGCATTCTTCTCGATTTCATACGGTTCGTTCGATACATAAAACCATCCGTACTCCGTCAGAATTTCTGACGTCAAAACCGTCAGACCTGCTTTTGCGAGATATTCCAGCCAGGGCTGAGACTCATAATTGACAATGTATTTGTTTACCTGAAATTTCTGTGGCATCATCTCCATGATTCCGCTTTTCTTCAGACAGTCCGGCAATGCATCCGGGAGAGTGCCCGGGTAGAGATACGCACTCGCGAAGCGTTTGTTGTATGGATTGCTATCCCAGAATGTCTGGCCGAACTCGTCCGCATTCGGACTGGTACCGTAATAAACCTTCCCGTATGTCTTGTTCTCCGGAATGAGTACCCGGATATCCTCGTACAGATGAATCTCTTTTTTCTCCTGCTCCCAGCTGCACACCGCGTGAAACTGGCGTTCGATCCAGTGTTTCTCTGAAGCCATGATCTGTATCCTGCCAATTTTTATCGGTTTCGGGAGGGAAAGCTTCTGCAGGAGCACGATGGTCTCTTTTCTGGAGATGGTCTGTTCCTTCGATTTCTGCGTGATCACCTCCGCGCCGCACTTTGGGCAGATGATGCGTGCTCCGCTCTTTAATCGCTTTTTCTGCCAGCCTTTTCCCCGGCAGGCAGTGCAGCTGTAAGCGCAGCCCTTCGGTGTTTTCCGGAAAAACAGATAATTCTCTGGGAAAATCTCTTCCTCTATCCACCGATCCATTCCATCCGGCACGACTGGCACATGGCTCATGATGTCGTTGATTCTTTCAGTTTTACGATTTTGTGCCTGCTGGCGCTTTGATTGTGATAGGTTGTCCTCGTAATATTCAACACATTCGCCCAGATAATTCTCTGTGCGTTCCTCGTCTTCCGCTGATGCCCATACGTAATTCCGTTCGCCGTAGTAATACCAGCCTCCGGTCCTTGCCTTCCCGGCCAGGCAGACCAGCGCGGCGTTATCCAGCCTGTCATCCGTCCATTTCCCATTGATCCATGCGTAATGATTCTCCGGATCCGCGAAATATCTGGCTCTCCTTTCTCCTGCAAAGAACAGGTCGATTTCCAGTGCCTGCTCCCCATCGGCTTCTGTGATGCGGCTTAAGGCAACTGCTTTCCTTTTGTTGATGATCTTCGGATATTCAATCGGTTCTGTCTTTAAAAGTTTCGCTCTCTTCATGCCGCACCTCCGTAATACTCACGGATGAGCTGCTTTGCCTGACCCATCCCCGGGATGCCCAGTGTGACTCTCCTAACATTGGTCATATTCGCCGCTTTGACGATGTCATGGTCGATCTCCTGCTGGTGCCCAAAGGACCATTTGAGCAGAGAGGCTATGCAGCCTTTCAGGCTTTTTCCCTTCTTCCGTACCTGTGCAGCGAAGTGTTCATCCTCCATGCACTGGCCTTTCAGGTATTCCACCCAGTCTTCCATGATCTCCTTCGGTTTCAGATCGGCAGATTCTATCTCGATCTTTCCCAGGGCTGCTGTCAGGGCGTCGCAGAGTTCCGGCATTTCCCCGCTTAGGTACAGATCGGTCATCTCCTCCGGGATCCCGTTCTCCTTCGCCATCAGCTTCAGGCTCTCTGTATCGCCTTCGTTAAACAGATTCTCTGCGAGTTCATTGATCTCTTCGCAGGAATCCATCTCTCCAAACTTATCGAACATATCTCTCTTCCTCTCTTCGCGGACACTTCCACGATTCATTCTTTAAGTTGTGCAGGTTATTTTTTGTTCTTTATCGCGGACATTTCTATAATTTGTCTTTGATTATTTATCAAAAGATGCTGTTGGTATATCTAAATTGTTGTCTTTTTTGTGTCTTTCAGCAATTACGCAAAGACATTTCTGATTTTGTCCACAATTCACAGGTAGTTTTTCCCGAAAAGACTTAAAAACTCAGTATCCGGATATGTCTTTTCAAAAGCCTCCTGTCCGATTCTATGGAGGATCTCCGCGACCTCCGCATTGTTATGCACCGCCTCCGGGCCGAATTCATGGTGTTCGAGGCAGAGGTAAACAGCCAAGCCGTACGCCTCGGACAAGCTCCTGTTCGATCCTCCGAAGATGTGGTGGCGGTGCAGATCTTTATGGAGCCGGTAATCTCCATGGAGTGCGATGCACAGGTAACAGGTGCCGTCCTTCCTGTGCAGGATGCTCTCCCTATGCATCTTCCTCCTCTTCTTCTTCGCTGTCTTCTTCGGGAACATCAGGTCCATTGTCTTCTCCATTCAGGTCGAACGCTTCCAGATA
The DNA here is from genome assembly GCA_021201095.1 of Lachnospiraceae bacterium. Taxonomy (GTDB): domain Bacteria; phylum Bacillota; class Clostridia; order Lachnospirales; family Lachnospiraceae; genus Choladousia. The sequence goes on along the minus strand of JAJQFO010000036.1, from coordinate 10,615 downwards.
TTCGAATAGTTCCAGGCTGTGCCCTGTCGGAGACGGCCTTGTCGGGAATATCTGCAGCGCCATGTTGTCATTTGAGAAAAATACGCGATCCTCTCTGCCGTTCAAAAACGGACCTTTTAATTTACCGTGGCCTGGCTGGATTTCTTCCTGGCTGATCATTTCCCTGACTGTTTCGTCAATCAGGTCGATCCTCCCGTTTCCCGCCTGAAGGACGCGAAAAGTACCGCCGCCGGTGCTGATGAGGAGCCTCGTGTAATTGGTCTTTACCGGCAAACCACGGATATTCTCCATTGCCCTATAATCATCGTATATGTCCAGTTCGCTCTGCGCCCCGTCTTTTGTGAGCAGCCAGCGCTCTCCCGGATTCGGCAGCCGTCCGAACAACTCAATGATGGCCGCCAGCTTCTCTTTTGGGATCTCATGCGAAAATACCTCGATCGCCCAGTAGGAGCCCGCCAGGATTGTCGTGTTCTCCGTCCCGCCGATGTGCAGCCCTCTGCCTTTATAGGCTTCTTTCAACAGCCTCTTAAATCCGCTTGTCTTCAGAAACATAGAATTCCTCCTCTCATGTAAACGGCAACTCCTCGTCAATGCCATCCGGAATGTTCATGAATCCGTCTCCATCCACGAATGACTGCTGCCTGTAATCCTCCCTCTGCCTGCCCTGCGCGCCAGTTCCCTGGCGAGGCGTCGCTCCGCCGGATCGCTGTGAAGCTGCCCCGCCGGTTCCCTGACCGTTCCCGTTCTGGGCCGACTTACTCTCGGCAAATTCCTGCTCCTCCACGACTACATCCGTCGTGTAGATCTTCTGGCCGTCCCGGTTCGTATAGCTGCCGGTCTGGATCCTGCCGGTGACTACAATCTTGATCCCCTGCCGGAGATACTTCTCGGCAAATTCCGCGCCCTTCCCGAACGTAACGCAGCTGATAAAGTCCGCAGTCTGGTTGTTGTCGTCCCTCTTTACGCGCCGGTCGACCGCCAAAGTGTACCTGGCATATGCCAGAGATCCTTCCGCCGGCGAGTACCGGACATCCGGGTCGCGTGTGAGACGGCCCATCAAAATTACCTTGTTCATCCTCTCCCTGCCTTTCTTTGTTTGTAACTTGTTTTTAACTTGTTTTTAACTTGTTTGTTTTATGTTTGTTATTATTTGCTGCTATTTGTTATCAAAGCCGCCTGTTTTGTTATCAGACGTGCCATTTTTGTTATCAGAGCCGTCTGTTTCGTGTTCAGATACAAGATGTGCCATCTGTGCTATCATCCACTCGGAGTACGGATGTTCTCCCGCTTCGCCTACGAGCAAATGCTGGGTGGACAACCTGCGGATAGCCTGCCACTCGGATGTGTTCTTTCGCAGTTCCCCGCTTTTGAGCCGGTATCCCTCCTGCTCCCACTCTGGGAGATACTGGAGCATGTTCATGACATAGACGTTCCTGCTGTAGATGTGAATCTCACAGGGTTCTTTCATCCTGCCGAGCGCCTCCGCCATCGTCTGCAGCACTGCGGCGTTGTACGTGCCTGTTTTTGTCCCGAACGTCTCCCTTGTCACCGCTTCGCCATGGACCAGACATTCCATTACGTAACCCGTCCGGCGAATGGCTTCTTTGAGGACCGTGCTGTCTGTCTCTATGTAGATATTCACCCACCGCATCTTCTTCAACACCTCCTGCTCCTGATCAGCGTGTATGTCCGGTATGCATATCCTGTGACCGGGTTGACGCCCTCCTGCAGGGTATCCTTGTCCAGATGCCAGCCCTTCGGGATCCTGACCTTCTTCCAGGTCTTCCAGTGGAGATAGACTTTTTTCTCTCTTTCTTTGATCGGGAGGTTCCTTGAGTGAGAAAGGCTTGTCTCCTTTAACCCAGCTCCAGTTTCTGGTGTCTTGCTGATATATGATGCCAGCTCTCTAAATTCCCCATCTGCATATAGCAGTTTGAAGTCTGTCCCACCGTGTTCCCAGGCATCCTTGATGATCGGTGCTGATCCGTCAAAGCTATTAATGATCAGGTGAACGTGCCAGGAATTCCTTGTTCCGACTTCTATGTTCCGGATCCATTTAAGTTCATGCCCTCGCTTTTTGTATTCTTTTTTCACCTTCTCAATCGCTTTTTTGAAATCCTTCTTTGCCGTGTTCATATCCGGAGGCCGTTCGTCCTTTCGGTATGTCCATGTCACCAACCAGTCGTTCACGTCAAAATGGTCCCAAATCATCCACTTTACTTTTCTTTCTCGATTGTACTGATTCTGCTTTTTGATCTGTTCCGGAGTAGCTTTCTTTCTCTTCTGCCTTTCCTGCCCAGGTGCCCCGTACCTCCCGGTGTGATACTCGGAGACATCCATCGCATTCTTCGACTTATATGTCGCTTTCACGTAACTCATTATGTTACCCCTCTGCAGCCTAACTTTAATATTCTTATCAAGTTGGAAAACGGCCCAAAATCCGCCGTTTTTCTTGACATATTTAACCGCAGATGATACGATGAGTAAGGTTAGTTTTACATCGCCCTTCGCGGCCGGCTGGCATTTATGCCAGCCGTTTTCTTTTCAATGTGCGTTCCGGGATATCCTCCCCGGCTGTTGACTTGTACCAGAAGTCTCCCTGGTCGTCCTGGTAATACCGGAATATAAGTCCTCCGACCTGCTCCATCCCGATCAGATATACCTCCCGGTCTTCCGCGCCATGAGCCTTCATATTCTCGATGCTCCATGCGTTCTTTTTTGCTTTCTCCAGCAGTTCTGTCATCGCTGCCTCTTTTCTCAGTCCGTCCTTGCCCGCGGCGGATCTGTAAAGCTTGTGATCCTCCCAGTGGCCACGTCGTCCTGATGTATATTGGTACGACCTAATGGGCTATAGTCCCACGTTTTTCCGCCGTCCAGCACGGTAAACTCATATGCTCCGACTCTCGCCCATGCCAGGCTGCCATCATCGCCGGTGCAGATTGACATCTCAATGCCGTACTTTTTTGCCAACAACAGCAGCCTCAGTGTCATCTGCTCGATCTCAATCATGTCCAGATCAATTCCCCGCGTTTTGGGAGTTCCCTCCTTTGCCGGTTCTTCTCCTGCGTTTCTTACCAGCTCCCTGATCCTGTCGATCATCTCCTCGGTAGTAACAACTCCCTTTACTTCCTCAATGCTGATCATAGCTTCCTCCTATCCGATCACCGCGCCGTTTAACCTTTTCAGCTGGTAAACGCCTGTCGCGATATCATGTTTATGTATGCTTGTGCAGTACGGTTTCGACTCGGCAAATCCCTCCGGGTTCATGTGCGGCTGGATCTCCAGCGTCAGGAAGCAATTTGTTTCATCTACCACCACTGCTTCCTGCTGACCATAGGACCAGGGTTCAGACGCATGTATTGCGTCATTCGGTGCCTTCCGCCGGATCAGGATGCTCTTGCCCTTTAATCCGTAATTCTTCCAGAATCTCTTCACTACCATTCCTCCTCGTTTAGTGTGACCGTCACCGGGTGCCCCGGTTCCGGCTGATCAATCGGCCTCGCCCGGTGCTTCCGGCGCGGCTGTTTTCTGCGCGGCTCCGTAACCGCCAACACTACGCCAATCCCGATAAAATACGCCAGGACCGCCAGAAACAGAATGTCCTCGATCGGCCTGTCCGTCATGATCCACTGCGCAGCCATCGTCGCAAAAAATGTCATCGCCCCGGTTAATCCGGCGGCATATTCTCTCAGTTTCAATTTTCTTCCTCCTCTGTTGCTCTATCGCCAAACTTAAGGTTTCCAGGTTTCTTGGACCGTTCCCGCAATGACCGGACGATCCACTCTCCGTCCAGATCGCAGAGGTGCATAAACCAGTCTCCGCGGAAAAATCTTTCGCACTCGTCTATCGTTTCCGCTGCTACTATGTCGAGTGGATGCCTGCGCAGCCTCCGGCTTGCCGCGAAGTAATCCCGACAGGCCTGTTTGACAATCGCGTATCTCAGACGTTCTGCAGCCTGGTTATCCATCCTTCTCCCCTCCGATCAGGTTTTTTCTGCTTGCGTTCCACCGGCCTGAAGGCCGGTGAGATTTAAAGATTACGGATTCGGAAAGCGGGGCGAACCCCATAGACGTAGGACGCGTAGGTCGCGTACGAAAGGCCGATGCTGGTCACATACGCGAAATACGTCGAAGAGACAACATCACGATTCCAGTACCATTCGAGTTCTTCTTTCCTTCCCCGGAATGCCATACGGTTGCGACGTTTCTTCATCGGCTCCCAGCTTTCTTCGCCGAAGATATCCGCTCTGCATGGTATCGTCAGTAAATCATCTTCGTATACCGGCAGCATCAGCTCTCTGATTTTCCCAGGGAAGGTTTTGAGGATATCGCTGTTCAGTGTTTTCCGAAGTTCCGATGCATCATATCCTCCTTCAACAGTACCGATTAAATTCATCGGGTATTCTTTTCCCAGACAAGCCACGAACAGAAATGTCGTGCCTTCTGTGTCCTGATCGACAGCCATTGCTTTGACCTTTTCGCCGGTTTTAAGCTTAAACGAAATCACATCACCGACCTGATAAGATTCCGTTTTGATTGTCGTGGTTCTTTTTACTTTCATCTTGTCTGTTCCTCCTCAGATAATCTTTGTCCGCCCATCCTCCGAAACCTTCAGTGTATCCAATATCGACCATAATTCCTCCAATCGGATGTCTTGTGGGTTTCTGAGCCGTTGTGTCAATGTGCTGTATGGCATTCCAATTTTCTTTGCCAGGCTTTTCCTTGTCATGTCCTGCCGGATCAGCCCTGACTCGATCGCTACCAGGACTTCCGCTTTGCGCGGATCATCGCGTGGTTTACATAAATTTGATTTCGGCATATTTTTTACTGCCTCCCATGTTAGTTTTTATTGACTTTCCTTTCTCCTGCTCCTATTCTTGTGATACAGGCACTGCCATGCCGAGTATCATAGAAAGGAGGATATCTTATGAATTTTGATGACATTCATCTTCTTCCAGAAGAAAAGCGTTCGCTCTTTACTTTCATCTTTCAAAGGCAACAGCCAGCTGAACGAATCAAATGTTTTCAAAGTCTTTATTATGAATATCAATTCATAATCGATACTTCGGAGCCAGATATAGACCAGGATGGCTTCCCAATCTACAAAGGCATCTACTCAATTTCCGACCAGTACAGACGTTATAAAATCTACCGCCGTGAAAAACGTATCCACGATCTCCCAAACTGGATTGCCATCACCATCTCGCTGATCGGGCTGATCGGAAACGCTTTTATAGAATTATGGCGACTAGGATTGCTATAGCCATTGCCATAAAAAAGCCCGCCAGGATTCCTTTTTGGAAACCCTTGTGCTCAATCTGGGATATCTTCTCATAGAATTCTTTTTCGTCATCCGTCAGCATTCCTTCACCTCCTCATTCATTCTCTCTATTGAACTGTCAACAGGCAGTTCAATATTTTGTATTATCCTTACCTGGGTAAGGATCGCGGGTTTATACTGCTGACTCGTCTGGCAATCGTGGATACCGGACTTCTTTATTGACATTTCTGTCATCTGCTCCTATTCTTGTGATACAGGCACTGCCATGCCGAGTATTTATAGGAGGAGATGATTTAAAATGACTGACACAGAAAAGCGTGCTCATGATATAGCGGTTGCAACAATTTATATCCAATACGACAGTACTAAGCACTCTACTGAATCATTTGACATTTATGATTGCTACAAGGCTGCTTATAAATCCGCTTTGGCTGCTATCAAGATGGACTGCCCGGACGAGGGCTAATGTTATTTCCATCCATGGTAATCGTTATGCGCGGCTCCATTCTCTCCTCTAAGGTTTGGAGCCGTTTCTCTATATCAAATATCTGTCCCTTCAGTTTTTCAATTTCTGCCGCTCTCTGTATGCAGTTATCCGCATCTGTCATCTTCCTTCACCTGCTTTCCCCTATACTGCTGCTTCATCCGACCATCCGCAGATGTCGAACTTCTTTATTGACTTTCCTGTCTCCCGCTCCTATTCTTGCGATACAGGCACTGCCATGCCGAGTATCGAAGAAAGGAGAAAACATAATGAATAAGGCAACTCTTTATTTTTCTGATAAAAGTATGCTCGAAATTCATGAAGGAGATTTAATTACCCCGATTGTCAGAAACGAACTTGAAAAGTCAAGCGCATCTATGGCTGAATCTGTTGAAGTTTGGAATCATACTCACAATGGTTTGATTCCATCAATAATGGACGCTTTCGTTGCTGGCGATTATTTTTATCTGAATCATGAATATTCCACTGCCTATAATTCACAGGCGGTCGTGAAAATCATACTTTCATAACTACACTGGTGGTCTGTCTTTACGGCAGATCGCCGTTGTCCTTAGCCAGTCTTATCAATCTGTTATATACATGCTGTGCAAGGCTGGGTTCTTCCCATCTGATTTCTTTAACTATCTTCTCTATCCCAGAATTAACCTTTCCGCTTTGCTTTATTTCGTTGTACTGCTTTTCGATCAAGGCATTTATTTCTTTGCTCAGATCCATTTCTCTCACCTCCTCATTCATTCTCTTTATTGAACTGTCAACAGGCAGTTCAATATTTTTGTATTATCCTTACCTGGGTAAGGATCGCGGGTTTATACTGCTGACTCCTTTTTTGGTTCATCGGCAAAATCCATGGGGTTGATTCGGAGAACGAAGCAAATATTTGTAAGCTCATCCGCTCTCAAGTCTCTTCCTCGATTTTCGTCTCCGATACTTGCATATAGAACTCCGTATGGCACTCCTGATTTTCTTGAAAGCTCGGAAAGATTAACGCCGATATCTTTTACATATTTCGCAATATTCTTAGTCACATTCAATTCTATCACCTCCTATTTCTTAGTTTCTAAGAACTTGACAATAATATATTCCTAGTTTCTAAGATTGTCAATAGATTTTTGAAAATATTTTTCTTACTTGCTAAGATTTTTATTTACAGTGTGAAAAAATCGTGCTATTATTTGTCCATCAGAGAAACGGAGGTGTAGAAATGAGCAAGCAAAATATCGCGAACTGTTTAAAGCAACTTAGAAAAACATCTGCATACTCTGCAAATGAAATCGTTGAGATGTTAACGGAATATGATATTAATATTTCAGCCAAAACCTTATATGGATACGAAAGTGGGCTGAGTATGCCAAATGCAGATGTTTTCGTAGCTCTTTGTAGAATATATAAATGCGATAACCCCATGGATATTTTTGGTGGTATATCCCTTAGCAGTCCAGAGGTTGCATTAATAGAAAAATACCGCTCCCTTGATCAGGTAGGCCGCAAGCATGTGGATACAGTCATCCAGTGGGAATCTGACCGAGTAGAGCAGATCGCCAGCCTGGAGAGCCAGATCAACTCAGAATCCTTTGTACTACTGAACGCCGCACATGAAGATCCCGCCGGAGCAACTCCGGAGCAGAAACAGCACGCAGATGATATTATGGCTGATGACAGTGAATGGGAGTGATCGTGTGACATACGAACAAATGTTGATTCAGGCAGACAAAGAACGTCTGATCGTGAAAGAAAAAGATATACCTGGATATGGTGGACGGATCCGAGGCAACAGAATTGCCATTAATCGCGATCTGAGAACGCAGGCTGAAAAGTCGTGTGTCCTTGCCGAAGAATTGGGACACTACTACACAAGCTCCGGTGACATACTCAACCAGGAGACTGTCAAAAACCGCAAGCAGGAGCTACGCGCGAGGCTGTGGGCGTATGACCAGAAGATCGGCCTGATCGGTCTGATCGAAGCCTATAAATACGGATGTAAAAACAGATTTGAGGCTGCGGAATACCTGGATGTTACAGAAGAATTTTTGCAGGAAGCCGTGGATTGCTACCGTGAAAAATATGAAATCAGCGTACAAATTGATAACTACGTGATTATTTTTGAGCCATCGCTGATTATTATGAGAAAGATAAGTTTTCTGGATGATTCTTTATAATGATGGATTTGCGCCGGAGCAAAAGTACATTGACAATATAATACATTTAACTGGGCAGCCAGCAGAGCGGCTGTGGTTCCCCACCCTGAGTCTTGACAGGAAGGGATGCTTATGAGTGATTATGAGATGCTAATGGTGATCATTGCGGTGACAAACCTGATCGTATCCATACTTACATATACCCATAAGAAATAGCCGCCCTACCCTGGTAAAGTAAGCGGCTGTTCCTTAGCTAATATTTGCCAGAGTGGGGAGCCTTAACCTCCCTTACTGGCTGTCTTGTTAAATGTATTATAAGGCTCTGATCGCAAAAATGTCAACATTCAGCAGGTAAAAATTTCGATTTTCAAGAAAAATATTTCTAAAATCAAGATTCATTTGCGCCGGCGCAAAAGTACCTTGACAACATAATATGCTTAACCGGGGAGCCGAAAGGGCGGTACGTCAGCGCTGGACTTGCAAAAGAAAGGGGCTGTTGCTGATGGTTACATATTCGGATTTGATCCAGTTTGTAATTATGCTTTGCGCTGTAATAACTCTTGTCGTCACGATTACACGCAAAAAGTAGCGCTCTCAGTCCAGCAAACTAACGCGCTACTTTTTGTACCATTGATTTGCCGGCGGCTGGCTACATCAGCGTTCGGCTCTCTTGTTAAATGTATTATAATTCCCACACAAGGAAATTGTCAACATTCTGCAAGTAAAAAATTTCGATTTTCAAGAAAAATATTTCTAAAATCAAGATTCATTTGCGCCGGCGCAAAAGTACCTTGACAACATAATATGCTTAACCGGGGAGCCGGGGGACGTCTCTCACCTGATCCGAGTACCTAGCGGGGAGGGGGATTATTATGAGTACATACGAAGGAATCATGGTTTTTCTGACAATTGTTTCTTTAGTCATCGCGATTCTGGACATGAAAAATAAGAAATAGCCGTCCTGTACTCTGGAAAAGTTGGCGGCTATCTCTTAGGTAAATGTTAACGCCGGGTCGGGGAAGTGATGGTTCCCTTCCGGCTCCCTTGTTAAGCATATTATAACAGTTTTTATTCGTATGTCAAAATATTTTTGCATCACGATAAAATAATAAAACCGCCCAGTGTTGGCGCACCGAGCGTTTTTATAGAGGATAATGGTATATCCTTTGCTGTGGAAAGCAAGGAAATTATACCACAATCCTCTGGAGTTTGTACAGCAAATTTTACAGCAAGGAGGATATTTTTATGGCTACTGCAAAGAAACTGCCATCCGGATCCTGGAACTGTCAGGTGTTCTCCCATATTGAGGAGATTGTGCAGCCAGACGGGACCATCAAGAAAAAGCGCGTCTACAAATCATTTACCTGTGACGATCCAACAACTAAAGGAAAACGGAAATGTGAAAAAATGGCTGCGGACTGGGCAGCGCAGAAGGAAGATAATAAGATTGACGACATCACCTTCGGGACTGCGCTGGATCGTTACATCGAGGCCAGGGAGTCCGTCCTGTCCCCGCGGACAATCATGGACTATAAGAGGATCCGTAAACAGGAAATGCAGGGGCTGATGGACAAAAAGATCTCGCAGATTACCCAGGAAGATATCCAGCGTGAGGTAAATCTGGAGTCTGCCCGGCACGCCCCTAAAACTGTCCGAAATTCTCACGGCCTTGTGACTGCCGTCATGGGTGTCTACCGCCCGAACTTCGCTATCAAAACCGACCTGCCGAAGAAGCGCCGGCCGAAGATCTACGTTCCCTCAGACGAGGAAATCCAGCGCCTGATTGATACCGTGAAGGGAACAGAAATGGAAATGCCCGTGCTGCTTTCCGCTTTCGGGCCGATGCGCCGCGGGGAAATTTCTGCCCTGGAGTCAAAGGACATTACCGGAAATATTGTGCATGTCTGCCGCAATATGGTTATGACGGAATCCGGTGAATGGATCACCAAAACCCCGAAGAGCTATGCCGGCGACAGGTATATCCCTTACCCGGACTTCGTGGCCGAGAAGTGGGCCGGTATTGACGGGCGGATCGTCGAACTGACCCCGAACAATATCACGAACAAATTCAAAAACTGTCTGCACCGCGCCGGGCTGCCGCATTTCCGTTTCCACGACTTGAGACATTACTCCGCCAGCATTCAGCATGCCCTCGGGATCCCGGATGCCTATATCATGGAGCGCGGAGGCTGGGGAAACGACGGTGTATTGAAGAACGTTTACCGCCATACGATGGAGAAAAAGGCTGCTGAAATGAACCAAAAAGCGAATGATTACTTCACGAAGCTTATGCAAGATGACATGCAAGATGAATAAGAAAAAAGCCCGTAAATACGGGCTTTATCGACTGCCGGCTACCGGACTTGAACCGGTACGAAGTTGCCCTCGAGGGATTTTAAGTCCCTTGCGTCTGCCAATTCCGCCAAGCCGGCAAAATCTTAATATGAACAATATATCAAAATAAAATTAGACCTGAAAAACATCAGTAACCAAAGCACTCATTTATGTGATAAAAGCAAAATAACATTTGAGCACAGAGAAATTCTCTATGCTCAAACGACCCAGATGAGACTCGAACTCACGACCTCCGCCGTGACAGGGCGGCGCTCTAACCAACTGAGCCACTGGGCCATAATGTAATGGACCTTCGGGGACTCGAACCCAGGACCGACCGGTTATGAGCCGGTTGCTCTAA
>JAJQFO010000159.1 GCA_021201095.1 Lachnospiraceae bacterium | reverse complement strand
CCGGCGAGGGTATATCCCATGCGAAGCGTGGGATGCCTCCCGGCGAGGGTATATCCCATGCGAAGCGTGGGATGCCTCCCGGCGAGGGTATATCCCATGCGAAGCGTGGGATGCCTCCCGGCGAGGGTATATCCCATGCGAAGCGTGGGATGCCTCCCGGCGAGGGTATATCCCATGCGAAGCGTGGGATGCCTCCCGGCGAGGGTATATCTCATGCGAAGCGTGGGATGCCCGCGCCCCACAATCAGAGATTGGGGGGCATCAGCGCTGCTTCGTTCGGCGAATATCCCATCCAATTGATGGGGCTGATCAGGAGCATTTCGCATAAATAGAAAAATTTGCATCGTGAAAACGGCGCAGTATGAAAAAGGGATGAAAAGATTATGGAAGAGAGTTTGGTTAAACCGCAGGAAACGGAGAAAAGGGATTATTTATCAATCGTCACCCGGGTGCTTACGTTGATCGCGGTTTTTCTTTTGTTTATTCCTGGAGCCAATCCAACGAAAATCAGCGGCCTGATCAGTAAGAATATTTCTCTGTTTACTGCCGGAGTGTCTTATTCGAGTCTTATCAATGGCTCGGAACGGGCCATTCGCATGGAATGGGTGAATGAAAGTACCTATCAGATGCTGTACGCCATGGCGCTTTTGATGCTGGTCGGCATTGCGATGGTTGGCGCCGGCGCATGCATGTCTCTGGGAAATCGGAAGCTGAAGAATATGGGATCCGTGTTTTCGGTGATCGGCTCTGCGCTTGCGGTAGCGGCAAACCTGGGCATTTATCCCTGCTATCAGCAGTTTTGCACTTCTGAGCGTCTGGAAAAGGTGGAACCCTCTTTTCCGGCCGGGTTTTACATTTTTCTGGTGATGGATATCATCATTCTGGTTTTGTCTCTGGTGGTTCTGATTCGGCAGCCAAAAGCGGAGAAAGGCGAAAAATGTGCGATGGAGGCCAAATACAGGCTGTTCCTGATGTTTCTGCCATTTCTGATGCTGGCTTTTGTGTTCTGCTATCTGCCCCTGTGGGGCTGGCGCTACGCGTTTTTTGACTATAATTCCGGCGAGACGCTTTCCATGGACAAGTTTGTGGGCTTTAAGTGGTTCACATATTTGTTCCAGAACGCGGCAACCAGAAGGGATATCATTCAAGTGATGCGCAATACCCTGGTCATGAGCGGCCTGAATATCGCCACCAGCTGGGTACCGATGTTTTTTGCTATTTTCCTGAATGAGATACGCAGCAAAAAATTCAGACGGTTTGTCCAGACAGTTACGACGATCCCGAACTTTATCAGCTGGGTTCTGGTGTATGCGATCGCGCTGGCAATCTTCTCAACGGACGGCTTTATCAATACCTTTGCCATGAGCATGGGCTGGATTACAGAGGGTACGAACTACCTGATGGGCAATTCGTTCACCTGGCTGAAAATGCTGGCCTGGGGCATGTGGAAGGGCGTAGGCTGGAGCGCGATCATCTACATAGCGGGTATTTCCGGTATTGATCAGCAGCTCTATGAAGCGGCCATCGTGGACGGAGCCGGCCGGTTCCAGAAGATGCGCTATGTGACCCTGCCCGGGCTGCTGCCGACCTACTGCGTTATGCTGTTGATGGCTGTGGCAGGTATCCTGAGCAATGGTATGGATCAGTATCTGGTATTCTCCAACGCGACGAACAGCTCGACGATCCGCGTGCTTGACCTGTATGTATATCAGCTGGGTATTGTCAGCGGCAGCATTCCACTTTCCACAGTCGTGAGTATGGCCAAGTCCATTATCAGCGTGATTCTGCTGTTCAGTGCGAACGGCATCTCGAAGGCCATCCGCGGTGAGAGCATTGTATAGAAAGGAGGGGACGGTTATGGCAATGACAGAGCAGGAGAAGCTGGACGCGAAAGCGGAAAAGCTTTACTATAAAAAGCAAGAGCATCATAAGAAAAAAATGAAGCCGGGAGATATCCTCTTTGAGATTGTTGACCATCTGTTCTTTCTGGTGTTCTCAATTATGTGTATTTTCCCGTTTTACTATATTTTTATCAACACCATTTCGGACAATACACTGGTACAGAAGGGTCTGATCAACTTTATCCCCCGCGGGATCAATATTTCAAACTATCTTGCACTGAGAAACGTCAACGAGCTGGGAACCGCATTCATTGTTTCGGTGAGCCGGACTGTGATTGGCACGACGCTGATGGTTATGGCCTCCGCGCTGGTAGGGTATCTGGTGACGAAGGATGAAATGTGGCACCGAAAGTTCTGGTACCGTGCGCTGGTGATTACCATGTATTTTAACGCAGGCACGATTCCGATTTACATGAACATGGTCATGCTTGGCCTGACAAACAATTTCCTGGTTTATATTATTCCGGCGATTGTTCAGCCGTATAATATCATTCTGGTGAAAACCTACATTGAGTCGATTCCGTCAGAGCTTGAGGAGAGTGCTTTTATCGACGGTGCGTCCTTTATGAAGGTATTCCGGACGATTATCTGGCCGCTTAGCAGGCCAATCCTTGCCACGATCGCCATCTTTGGCGCAGTGGGGCACTGGAACTCTTTTACGGATTCGCTGATGTATATGCAGAACGCGCCGGAATTATTTACTCTGCAGCACAGGTTGTATACCTATCTGAATACAGCGTCAAACCTGCAGTCGCTTATGAATACGAGCGGTACTGCCGCAGCATCTGCGATGGCTACCGTTCTGAATTCAAAGGTCATCAAGTATACGATCTCGATGGTGACGATTATTCCGATCCTGATTGTATATCCGTTTATGCAGCGCTATTTTGAGGAAGGCATCATGCTGGGTGCGGTAAAGGGATAACAATTTAAGAAGCATTATTAATGAACAATTGAACTGTTCAGAACAGCAGGGCAGAGAATGCCAGTTTCTGTTGCGACTGTTCCGGGCAATCAGCAAAGAAATAATAAAGAGATAGCAGAGAAATTGCAAAAAACAGTAGAGAAGTAACAAAGAAATATCAAAGAATATCAAAGAATATCAAAGAATATCAAAGAAATGGAGGGCAATTATTTGAGAAAGAAAGAACTTGCAAAAAAGGCTGCTGCTGCTTTGCTGGCGGCGGCGATGGTGATGGCTTCCCTGACCGGCTGCGGCTCATCGTCCAGCAATTCTTCAGATGACACAACAACAGAGGCTGTGACCGAAGAAGCTACGGAAGCTGTGACGGAAGCCGAGACCGACGTGGCGGAAGAAACGGAAGAAGAGACGGATGCTGCAGAGGATGAGACCGAAGCGGCAGAGGAAGAAACTGAAGCGGCAGAAGCTGAGACGGACGCTGCAGAAGACGAGACGGAAGCAGCGGAGGAAGAAACAGACGCGGCAGAGGAAGAAACAGACGCGGCGGAGGATGAGACCGAAGCAGCAGAAGCGGAGACGGACGCTGCGGAGGAAGAAACCGATGCAGCAGATGAATCGGCGGACGCAGGTTCAGATGATGCGTCCGCATCGGCGGCAGCTACTGGTACGACAGATTCGGCGCCGGACGGTTATGAACTGACGGATGTATCAGAGTATTCAAATGAATTCTATATCCCGGATGAGACGGTCACCTTGACTGTATACAGCCAGACGGCGAACTATTCCGGTATTATGACCGGCTGGATGGCGGACCTTCTGAAGGAAAAATTCAATGTGGAGCTGAATATCATCCCGGATTCGGACGGCGTGTTTGATACCCGTATGCAGAGCGGTGAACTGGGCGACATCATTATTCTGGGCAGCTCCGATGATTATTCCCGCGCAGTAGAGAACGGCCTGCTCTTTGACTGGGAGGAGGACGATATCCTTGCGGATTACGGCACCTACATTCAGGAGCATATGTCGGATGCTCTGGAGCAGAACCGCAGCCTGAACGAGGATGGAGCAATCCATGGCTATGGGCATGATGTGGCGACCTCCAGTGAGGACCATGCGAGCTTCTTCTATTCCTGGGATATCCGCTGGGATCTGTATGCGGAGCTGGGATACCCGGAGGTGAATGATCTGGATGACCTGGTGGATCTCTTTATCGCAATGAAGGAAATCTGCCCGACGGACGACAACGGGAACCAGACCTACGCGGTTTCTCTGTGGCCGGACTGGGACGGCGATATGGTCATGTATGTGAAATCCATGGCGACTGCTTATTATGGATATGATGAGCTGGGCGTAGGCCTTTATGACCCGGAGACCGGTGACTACTATGACTGCCTTGATACTGACGGTCCGTATCTGCAGATGCTGAAATTCTTCAATACGCTGTACCGTGAAGGACTTCTGGATCCGGATTCCATGACCCAGACCTATGAAACCATGATCGCGAAGGTGCAGAACGGCGGTACCTTCTTCTCCATCTTCAATTATTCCGGTTCTCTTGGGTACAATTCCGAGGAGCATCAGGCAGAGAATAAGCTGATGATGTCTCTGGTGCCGACCGAGGCGAGCCCGATCGTGTACGGTCTCTCTACTCTGGGCAGCACAAGAATCTGGGCGATCGGCGCGGATGCGGAATATCCTGAGCTTTGCATGGAAATCATCAATTACTTCTCAACTCCGGAAGGCAGAATGACGATGGAATATGGCCCGGAAGGTCTCATGTGGTATTATGACGAGGACGGATATACACATTTTACAACCCTTGGTCTGTCCTGCTACTATGACAAGACGACCGAGATCGGCAATGGCTACTCCGGAAGCTTCCAGGATGGCACCCTGCAGATCAACAACACGACCTGGGCTCTGGACGCAGAAAACCTGGATTCCAACGGCGAAACCTTCAACTGCCTGAACTGGGCAAGCTTCTCCGAGGATCCGACCTGCGATACCGAGGCGGACTGGCGTGAGTACACCGGATTCAACACGACGGATAATTATATGGAATCCGGCAATTATACCTTAAGCCCGGCGAGCGCCTATGTGGCGAGTGCAAAGTCTACCGAGCTGAAGACGACCTGGGCGCAGGTGACAACCTGTATTACCGAGGGCAGCTGGAATGCAATCTACGCGGAAAGCGATGAGGAATATAATTCCATCGTCAGCCAGATGATCGTGCAGGCAAGAAGCTACGGCTACGCGGACTGCGTAGAATGGTCCGAGAACGAGGCGGCGATTCGCAAGGCAGCTGAGGATGAAGCAACTGGCGCTACAGAGTAAATGGAACACAGGCTGTTTTTTACTGGAACAGCAGAGTAAATTGTAAAAATCAGGAAAGGCTGTGGGGACCTCACAGCCTTTCTTTAAAAGCTCAGAGCCGGGCAAAGAGTTTTGCGGCTAAAGGCTGCACTCTTATGGCATGCTGCCTGGGCGGGCAGGAGACGATGAAAGCCGCGCAAGTAAAAATCGCTGCGCGATTGGCGCGGTACCGTTCTCGATTCGCTTCGCAAATCGGAACATTGCCTGCGTCCATACTCGCAAGCGAGTACGGACATACGATAGCCGCCTTCTGCTCGATCAGCTTTGAAAAATAAGAAGGAATACGAGATGAGTTTTTTCAGCACGGAAGGCGGTCTTTACAAATTTATGAGCCGCCTGTTTCAGATTGTAAAATTGAATCTGCTCTGGCTGCTGTGCAGTATCCCGATTGTGACAATGGGAGCCGCATCCATAGCGGTGTACAGCATTACGCTCAAAATGGTGGATGAGCAGGAAGGCTATATCGCAAAGCCGTTTTTTAAGGCATTTCGCGAAAACCTGAAGCAGGGAATCATACTGGAGGTCATCACAGTAGTCTGTGTTTACGCGATTTACCTGGATTTTCAGCTTTTTCATGCGATCGAAGACAATCCGATCATTTTTTTGTTTATCGGGATTCTCTCGGCAATCGTGTGCTTCCTTGCCCTTCTGTACGCCTATCCGCTTGCAGCCAGGTATGAGAACCGGATTTCCAGAACTTTGAAGAACTCTTTTGATATCGCCGTGCGTTTTCCTGGCAGAACAGTGACGCTTACGGTTATCCTGGCAGTGGAATTTGTGATTATGTTCTGGAATTCAACGACGCTGTTCTTTGCGATTCTGATAGGACCGACTTGTGTGATGTTTACGATCAGCGGCTTTGCCCGGTATTTTTTCCGGGTGCTGGAAAAGGAGCCCGGGGCAGTAAGCAATCCGGAGGATCTGGAGGATTGAGGGAGATTTGACTGATGAAAAGGATAAGAAGATTTTTTGCAGCAATGATTTTTCTCCTGCTGGGCTGCCTGCAGGGGAATGCAGCCGTACATGGTCTGGCTGCGGCATCTTCCCATCCGATGCGCTCTCTGAGTGCGGAGGAGATTGTTGCAGAGATGGGCACCGGCTGGAATCTGGGCAATACGATGGATGGACATACGGGATTTACGCCGGGAGAGACCATCTGGCAGAGTGTGGTGACGACGAAAGAGCTGATCACGGCGATTCATGACATGGGATTTAATACTGTCCGCGTTCCGGTGACCTGGGGGACGATGATTGATGATGAAAATGACTATCAGATTGATGAAAAATGGATGAGCCGGGTGCAGGATATTGTGGATTACGCGGTTTCACAGGATATGTACGTCATTATCAATATCCACCACGATGGAGCAGAGCAGACCGGCTGGCTGCGGGTGGCTTCGGACGAAGTGGACTATGTCAATGAAAAATTTGCGGCGGTCTGGAAACAGATCGCAGAAACCTTCCGCGACTACGACGAGCATGTGATTTTTGAGTCCATGAATGAAGTCAAGGGTGACGATGATACGACCGCCGGTATTTTGCGGGATTATGAGCGGATCAATGAGCTGAATCAGATCTTTGTGGACACGGTGCGTGCCACCGGCGGAAACAATGCCGAACGCTGGCTTTCCGTGCCCGGACGTTATACGAACATTGATTCTACGACGAATGAAAGCTACGGCTTTACCCTCCCGGAGGACAGTGCGGAAGGCCGCCTTTTTGTCTCTATTCATTATTATGATTATTCTTTCGGTCTGGTAGAAACCACCGGAAAGACCACATTTTCCTATGAAAACGCGGAGGATCTGGCGAAGGATATTGAAAAACTCTATGAATCGTTTACCTCGCAGGGAATTCCGGTCATTATGGGAGAATATGGCTGTATCAATAAGGACAATGCTTCTGAGAGGGCGTATCATCTGGAGGTGGTAAACCGCCTCTGCGAGCAGAACGGAATCGTGCCCGTATACTGGGATCAGGGCTGGTATGACCGCAGCGAGTCGCCGGATTACAGCTTTGCGCTGATAGACCGGGATACACTGGAAATCATTGACAAGGAAGTCACCGACGCCATTTTCCGCGGCTATTATGTGGAAGGGGAGGCAGATCTGTCGGATATTGAAAAGTCACCGGAGATTATTGAGATTTCTTCGATTACCTCAGATACGCACGGAGTTTCCCTGGAGATTGGCGAGGAGAAGACTTTTCTGGTAAGAACTGTTCCGGAGAACACCAACGACGTTGTCCTCTGGACCACTTCTGACGCGGCGGTGGCGACCGTCTCTGCTGGCCATGTGATTGCCAGAGGGATTGGCCAGGCACAGATTACGGCTTATGCGCAGAGCGGGGGTGCGGAGTATACGTTTTTTGTGACGGTGACTGCGGATGAAGATGACGCAGGGATTGTTACCATCCGGACGGACGAGATTCTGCGCTGTCTGTCAACGCAGGAGGAACTCCCGGATTCTGACGAAACGGATGCAGAAAGCGATCTTTCCGGTCTTTCGGACGATGGGGAAGCCCTGGATGATGCCAATGCCGGTGAAATAAGCCTGGAAGTGGGAGAGTATTTTTTCCTGGCGGATTTTGTCAGTCAGTCTCTGGAAAATGAGGAAACAGCCGATTCTGAAATGGATACTTCAGATACTGCATCCGGAACTGAAGAAAGCATGGATGTGAATACAGAAGCTTCATCAGAATATGTATGCTATTGCTCGGACGATGAATCGGTTGTGACCGTTTCTACGATCGGGAAGGTGCTGGCAGTCGGGACGGGTACGGCCAGCATTACAGTGACTGCTTCATCTGGATCGAAGGTATCCATTTGTGTGTCAGCGGAGGAGGCTGCTGTGGAAAAAGTGTTGACACTCGCGCTGAATGTATATTACAATGACGATGCGCTGGGATACTACAGCAATGAGTATGGCAGCGCGATTTCTGTGGAAGAAGACGGACAGTATATTCTTGTTTTTGACTGCGCGGAGGATTTATCGGGCGCAGCTGTGTCGGCTGGCGTCGCCGGCCTGAACAATCTGACTGCGATCTACATCAAAGATCATGCGGTGACGCTGGGAGAAGCTTCCGTCACTCCTGTAGTGTCCTGCGACATCTTTTTTGACGCGGTAGTGGTGGATGGCACGCCGCTGACGATTACCCAGACGGAGAGCAAATCTGCACTCAAAAGCTCCGGGATTCTCGACACAAATGATCCGCTCAATTCCTGGGACGGTTCGTTGGTGGAAGAGGTAACGGTGGACAATCATGTGCTCAATATTGTCGGTATTGACAATCCGCAGCGGATTGAGGTGACATTCACTATTTCGAATCTGGTCTTTGAAGATTGAAAATTCTGAGATTCCATACTGGATTGCATTGATTTTCGCCGCCAAAGTCCTGAAATTGCTGTTTCTTATAGCTTCTGGAAACTATAATTTGAAAAGAAATCGGAAAAAAAAACGTTTGGATGGAGGAATATTTGAATGAAAGTTTTGGTGACAGGAGTCGGCGGCCAGCTTGGCCATGATGTGATGAATGAGCTTGCCAGACGCGGCCATGAGGGGATTGGCTCTGATGTGGCGCCTGTTTACAGTGGAATAGCAGACGGTACGGCTGTGACAGCGATGCCTTATGTGCAGATGGACATCACAGATGGGGCAGCGGTTGACCGTGTCCTTTCGGAAGTAAAACCAGACACGGTGATTCACTGTGCCGCATGGACGGCAGTGGATCTGGCAGAGGATGAGGACAAAATTCCGAAGGTACGCATGGTAAACGCTGCCGGCACGAAAAATATCGCGCTTGCCTGCAAGAAGCTGGATGCAAAAATGCTTTATATTTCCACGGATTATGTATTTGACGGGATGGGCGAGACTCCCTGGGATCCGGACTGCAAGGATTACAGCCCTCTGAATGTTTACGGACAGACAAAGCTGGAGGGGGAGCTGGCGGTTGCCGGGACTCTGGAAAAATATTTTATTGTACGTATCGCCTGGGTGTTTGGCGTAAATGGAAAAAACTTTATCCGGACGATGCTGAAGCTTGGCAAAAATCATGATACGATTCGTGTAGTAAGCGACCAGATCGGCACACCTACCTATACGTATGATCTGGCGAGACTGCTGGTGGATATGGCTGAAAAGGAAAAATATGGATATTATCATGCGACCAATGAAGGTGGCTATATCAGCTGGTATGAGTTTGCTGTAGAAATTTTCAGACAGGCAGCCGCTCTCGGAAGAGAGGAGTATGATACGGAACATTTGACGGTGCTTCCTGTGACAACGGCAGAGTACGGCGAGTCGAAGGCAAAGCGCCCATACAATTCCAGACTGGATAAAGCGAAGCTTATCAACAATGGCTTTGAACCGCTGCCGACCTGGCAGGACGCGCTCGGG
>JAJQFO010000132.1 GCA_021201095.1 Lachnospiraceae bacterium | reverse complement strand
GAAATGGGATCGCCCGCGATAAGGGCATTGATACATTTGGGATTCGATGCCGTACTCCCAGTATTTGATCGTGACAATGAGATTGTCCGCCAAAGGGCATTGACACCCGGTCACCAAGCCATATGCTACGCAGATGGCGTAAATCGGTAGAAATGGGATTGCCCGCTATAAGGGCATTGACACGACCAGATGAATCACTCATCTCCCAAGTCAGTACCGTGTAGAAATGTGATCGCCCGCCATAGGGAATTGATACACGTTGATAGCCGCGACAGGCTTGCAGGCGTTTTCGTAGATATGGTATCGCTGTTAGCCCGAAAGAGTTAACGATGACATTCGGTGGTTTGAGAAAATACTCACTCTTCTATCACTTAATATATCACAGTACATCTGCAACTTGTTGCTGTGCGTCCTGCACTACAAAGATGAATCCGCAGGCGAGGAAGCATTGATGCCGTGGAATAAATTTTATTAAGAAACGATGTTCCATGGAAGATGGACACAAAAACTGAAATACTGGGGAATAGGGAGCCGCTGTCAATCTGATAGCGGCTCTCTGTTTGGTGTCAGAAATTTTATATACGTCAGATTATTCAACACTTACCGTTTTTTACCCCCCCCCGAATCTGCAAGGGACAGGAGGATGTAAAATATAATACATAAACAAAGGTTGCAAAAACTAACAAAACGGAGGAAAATATTATGAATACTCAGAAAACAAGCGAAAAGAAAACTACTGTAGAAATGAACGTATGTCAGATGGCTTTTGATTATCATTGCAGAGCCTGCAAATGGTTTGACCCAACCTACAGGGAGGGATGGTGTGATTATTATAAGGCAGAAACTCCGAGGGACAGCTATTGCGATCATTACAATACCCATTGGCTTGGGTAAAAAAGTTGTTCATTGATCAGAATAAAAAAGTATTACTTATTGGATAAGGAGTAAAGATGCGGCGACGGTTTTTCGGCAGATGTAGAAGAATCGTTGCTGTATTGTAATGCGGAGAAAATTGTTTGCGTGGAGGAACGATATGGAGGTTGTTGATTACATATTCAATCAGTTTAAGGAATTGCTGACCAGGGCAGGATTTGCATTCACGAAAGAACAACTGGTTTGGTTGTGTAATCTTTTGGATACAGTGTTTGTTCAGTACTTGGATGAAGAAAAACCAGTAGTTTCTTTACGCGACGGCATGGGCAGGACGATAGCAGAAGCCGAGGTAGAACTAAACTCACAGGTGATAGATGTTGTACCGATCTGGAAGGATGGCTATTTTCTTACAGTCTGTCCAGTACTGGCTCTCGAGAAAAAAGAACACTGGAACGGAGACGACAAGACAGCACGGCATGTGCTTATCCATGAGATCTGCCATCTTTTATCAATAGGAAAATATGTGCCGGCGCCCGGAGAGTTCGACGCGATGATCTGGAAGCACTCATATGGGATTAATGATTATGCTTATGAACTTCAGGATGGACAGCTGGTACGTAGAAACTATGATGGAAGCTACCTGATTAACGAGATGGTGAACGAATTCGTGACTGGTCATTTCGTAAAGGCGATATTTGGTGAAGAGTTGAAAGCTTATCCAAAACAAAGACAATTTGAAGAGTATGTGGCTACACGCCTTGCTGAAGACAAGAAAGATATAACCGATTTGGTTCACTGGTATTTTACGGGCAGTACAGAACGATTGCGGGAACTGCTGCTGGCACTCAGTTACAGAGAATATGGAGATCTGGAAAAGTCTGTGCGAAATGGAAATTTTCGATAAACAACAGTGAGATAAAACGGCCGGTGAAAAGCTGGAAGACGGGCACGAATTTCTTATTGACAATGAATGTCAAAAGGTATATTATGTGAACAGACCACTGAAAAACCCAAAAACAGGGCTGAAAATGCTTATTTTCAGAATATTCTGTGAATTACCTGCAAAAACGGGTCTCGGAAGCCGCATAAATCAAGGCTTTTTCGAGGGGTACCGTGGAAATGGGATCGCCCGCTGTAAGGGCATTGACACACATTGGCGATCCGCTCATTGGAACCCACAGCAGAAATAGTAGAAATGGGATCGCCCGCTGTAAGGGCATTGACACAAGACGTATTCAAGCACGTCTTTTAAGTAGTAATTCGGTAGAAATGGGATCGCCCGCTGTAAGGGCATTGACACACGTTAGATCTTCGGTTTCAGTGCCAGTGTCTTAGAGTAGAAATGGGATCGCCCGCTGTAAGGGCATTGACACAGAAAGCGTCGTTCCCTCAACGTAGTCTTTGATCTGTAGAAATGGGATCGCCCGCTATAAGGGCATTGACACAAGCCAAACCACAGGAACCGGAAGAACCAGCTTCCTCGTAGAAATGGGTTTGCCCGCTATAAGGGCATTAAATTATTCCCGCGAGGCCTTCCCATGATCATCATCAGCGAATACGATTTCGAGCAAAAGCCGGACACAAATTTCTTCTATGTTCGAAGCAGGACAGCATCAAGCTGTCCTTTTTGCAGTGGCAAGCTGAAACCCATCGGCAGCCGACATCGAAAACTCCGACAGCACGATGGCTCAGGCATCATACTGATTATTCGCCGCTTGAGATGTCTAAAATGCCTGTGTGTTCACCACGAGCTTCCAGATCGCATCGTCCCATACAAAAGATATGATGCGGAGACTGTGGAACAGGTGATTACCACGGTTGGCGCCAGTTCAGGCACTGGCACTCAGCAGCCAGATTACCCATGTGAATTCAGTACCGCCCTTCGGCTATTCAAGTGGTTTCTCCGAGTCCTGTCACATCTATGTGAAATATCGAAAAACTTACATCAGGATCTTTTACATCTCTTTCAAATCGACCCGATTTCCCCTGAATCCTTTATAAATCTGCCGCCAGGCTGGCTGAAAAAAGTTGTCAGTTTCCGGGAAGGTTATACCTGTAATGCATAGCTGAATATCGCCTGTTTTGATAAACTCCTATCATGAAGCGGAAAAAGAGCTTTTCAACTCAACCGCGAAGAACGAAAGGATCATGAAAGGGGCATATTAATATGGAAGAAACTCATTCGGAAGAAGATCGGAAACTGCAGGCACTGACGGAAAAGTGGATGGCCATGGAGCGCAAGACGCGGGCGCAGCGTGAGAAGGCTGAGAACTATTACGAGAAAAACCTGATGCGACTGATCCAAGAGCATTACATACAGAATAACGCAGACATGCTGTTCGAGGAGGTCGATTATCTGATTTTGTCGGTGGGGACATCGTATGAGCCGCTGGTGCTGAATATCTCGCTGATGAAGCCAAAACGGATTTTATTTTTGTATACGGCTGCCACGGAAGGGATTGTAAATAAGGTGGTGAATTTCCTGAAGCTTCAGGCGACAGACTATGAGAAGAGCGTGGTGGATGCGACCGATTCGCTCTCTGTCTATCAGAAAATCAAGGAGGCTTATGTTTCCTGGGAACGGCCGGAGCGTGTGTACATTGATTTTACCGGTGGGACGAAAACCATGTCTGCGGCTGCCGCGCTGGCTGGCTCGCTGATTAATGTGCAGCTTGTCTATGTGGGGATGAGTGAGTATCTGCCTTTTTTCCGGAAACCGAAGCCGGGAAGTGAGGAGTTGTTTTACATTGACAACCCGATTGAGGTGTTCGGTGACTTTGAACTGGAGAAGGTCTTCGCCCTGATTGAGCGATACAATTATGCGGGTGCGGCGGAGAAGCTGAAATCGCTGAAGGATAATCTGCCGGATCCATTAAACAGGCAGCAGATCAATTTTGTGTACTTACTTGTTCGGGTATATGAGTGCTGGGACGCGCTGGAATTCCAGAAGGCGAAGGAACTCATGGAAGAGCTTCTGAAGGAATTGAAACGGGATTACCGGGTACACAAGAAAATCCTGATGATGGATTTTCAGCCTGTCCTGAACAGCCAGTATAAGCTCCTTTGTCAGCTGGATAAGATTCCGCCGCTGCTGCGCCAGAAAAAACAGCAGGAGATTCTGCAGGCAAAATCAATTATGGTCGCCCTGATGCACACGATGTACAGCAACGGCGTCCGCCGGGAGGATCAGGAGAAGTATGATATGGCTTCGCTGCTGTTTTACCGGTTGCTGGAAATGATCGTGCAGAAGCGGTTGATGAATTATGGCATCTATGTGTCCCGCCCGCAGTATGACCAGGTGGATTTTTCAAAAGCGGGAGGATACGAGGGTTTGTCCGCGAACGAGCAATATGAAAAACTGAAAGCGGATAATGCGGACCTGAGATGGCGTCTGTTTCATGGAAAGCCGCAGGACTATCTGCCCAGCCCGATTGCGCTGCTCGATGGATGTCTGCTGCTGGCTGCACTTGGAGATGCAGTGATTGCGGAGGAGGGACAGGATCCGATGCCGCAGCTTCAGAGAATCAGGGCGATGGTTTCCCTGCGTAACAACAGTATTTTCGCCCATGGCCTGGGGCCGGTGCAGAAGGAGGATTACTTTAAGTTCCGCAATTTTGTGACGAAGATGTTTCAGACGTTCTGCACTCTGGAGGAAGTGAATTTTGCAGTATACGAGCAGGCAAGCGTGTTCCTGAACCCGATCAATTCCCAGTACTATCAGATTATGGGAGAAAAGGGATGAGTGCTTTATACATCAAAGAGCAGGGGGCGTATCTCAGAAAAAGCGGAGAAACAGTAGAGGTGACAAAAGCGAGGCAGCGGCTGCTGACTTTTCCGATGGCGAATCTGGACGGCGTGTCGATTTTTGGAAATGTGCAGATTTCCACCCAGGCCCTGGCGTTTCTTCTGGAAAATGGTGTGGATGTCAGTATTTTTTCCCGGAATGGAACGCTGGTAGGACAGGTGCTTTCTGACAAATCGAAAAATATTTTTCTGCGCCTCGCCCAGTATGATGCATATCAAGACATGGAAATCCGACTCGGGATTGCCCGCTCGATCATTCATGGGAAAATTGAAAATCAGATGCGTCTTGTAAAGCATGTCCGCTATGGCGATGGCTTTTCGCCGGGAAAGTACTGGAGCAGATGACTGAATTGGCAGCAAGGCTGGAAGAATGCGCCACGCCCAACGAGATTCTTGGCATTGAGGGAATGTGCAGCAATCTGTATTTTTCCTGCTTTGCCCACATGATTTCCTGCAAGCTTGAATTTAACGGCCGGAACCGCAGACCTCCGAAGGATCCTATCAATGTGATTCTGAGCCTGGGTTATACGTTTCTGACCAGAGAAGTCTGTGCCGCGTTGGAGGCAGAATCCTTTGAGGTATATCTTGGTTTTTTACATGGAATCCGTTATGGCCGGAAATCTCTGGCACTGGATATGGTGGAGGAATTTCGCCAGCCAGTAGTAGACCGCTTTGTGATCCGCAGCTTCAATAAGCGGATCATCAGCGAATTTGACTTTTCTACGGAGGACGGCCGGGTGCAGCTTTCGGAAGATGGGTTTACCAAATTTTGCCGGGAGTTTGAAAGCTGGCTGACGGGCCGCAAATCGTCGCAAACCATAAACTATAGAAAAAAGATACGGGATCAGGCTGCTGTGCTGAAGCATGCGGTCAGGGATGGTACAGACTACCGGCCGTATCTGTGGGAGGATCCGGATGATTTATGTGATCAGCTATGACATTGAATCAGACAGGATGCGCACAAAGCTTGCGAAGCTTCTGGAAGGATATGGGGTGCGGATCCAGTATTCTGTGTTTGAGTGCTCCCTGACCGGGCAGCAGTTCAAAAAGCTGTATAAAGAAGTCTTAAAACTGACCACGAAAGACTGCCCGGGCAGCGTGCGTTTTTATTCGCTCTGCAAAAACTGTGCGGAGCGGACGGTAACGATCGGAAAGCCAATCCACGACCTGATTCAGAGAGATCAGGAAATCGTGGTTATCTGAATGTGGGAAAATCGTGAACTGAATTTATAGTAGTCGGTGTTGATGTTTCTATAGCAGACGTTGTAAGTCGTTTTACTTTGCGCCCTTGCCAAGGGTGGCGGCACACGATTAGCAGCGATTGAAGTGCAGACTACCGGAGGGGTAAAATGGGATTGTATACAAAAATTATCGATCTGCAGAAGCTGAGGCTGGCATGGAAACAAGTCTTCCGTAACCGCCCGAAGGAAGGAATTGACCAGGTGACCTGTGACAGCTTCGAGGCAGATAAGGAAAATCAGCTGAAGCTGCTGGCAGTACAGCTGCGCGATCACACCTATGAGTGCCAGCCGGTACGGCTCTGCCCTCTGTATAAGGGAGAAAAGGTCCGCTACATCAGCCTGTATTGCATGCGGGACAAGGTGGTGCAGTTATCCATAGCGAATGAGTTGAGCAATATTTATGAGAAGAGCTTTCCAGACTGCAGTTACGCATACCGCAGCGGAAAATCCGCTTTGAACGCGGGAAATGACATTGTACAGTTTATAAAAAAATCGAGCGGCGAAAAACCGGGGGACAAAAAAACAGGTGACGGCTATGTCCTGCGGACAGACATTCATTCGTTTTTTGACAGCATTCCCCATGGAAAGCTGATTTCTGTTTTGCGGGGAAGAGTGAGGGAGGATGATGTTTTGGATTTGATCAAAGGGATTCTCCGCGCTCCGTCTCTGGAGAAGGATGGAACCCTGACTGGGAAAAGAGTCGGCGTCTATCAGGGAAGCTCATTCGCGCCGGTTTTATCGAACATCTATCTGTTGAGCCTCGATCAGAAAATACAGGAAGAGGTATCATTTTATGTGCGTTACTCCGATGACATGCTGCTCTTTTTTGAAACAAGAGAGCAGGCAGAAGCCTACAAAGGGCGGCTGAAACGCTATCTGGAAAATCTTGGCCTGGAGATGAGCGAAGAAAAAACGAAGGTAGTGAAAATATCGGACGGTTTAGATTACCTTGGTTTCCATTTTGACCAAACCGGGATGAGCGTGCCGGAAAAAGCCAGAATTGAGCTGAACGAGCGTCTGGAAGCGGCCTGGCTGGATTCAGGAGCATCCACTTTTGAAAAACGGATGCAGAAAGCATCGGAAATCGTGACTGGATGGGATCAGTATTTTTCCCTTGAAGAGACCTCTATTGCTGTATTATCTGGTAAACCATTGTCGGGAATCCTGGAATTTACCGTGCGTATCTATCAGATGCAGAAAAAGCGTGCGATTGATCTGGCAAAGGCGAGAGCAATGCGAAAGGGACTTGAAAATCCATACAGGGACGTGGCGGAATACCTTATCAGGTTTTGGAGCAGTCATAATCAGCCTGTACCGTGCCTGAGAGAGTACGAGTCTTACTATGAAATGCCGGACGTCTGGAAGGAAGAACTTACGGAACAGGTGACGCCGTTTTTTCGGGAACTTTTGCAGCTGTATGAAAAATATTTTGCGCACGAAACAGACGAGACCCGAATGGAAATCGCCCAGATCTATACCGACCTGAAAAAATACCGCAATGCCGCGGCACTGACTGAGGCATATTCAAAAACGGGAAGAAGAGGATGGATGGTTGAATCAGAGAAAGCAAAAGCGTCAGATGCATCGTCAATGTTTGAAGAAGAATCAAAAAATGCTGGAAATATGGAGAATGCGGAAAGAGCAGAGCAGGCTGAGAGCATGACAGTCGCGAGAAGAACGGAGCATGCAAGGAGCATGATGGGCGCGGAAAGGGCGGAGCATGCAAGGAGTGTGATGGGCACGGAAAAAGCGGAGTATGCGGGAGATACAGAGAGTGCGGGAAAAGTGAGGAATTCTGGAAAAACGGAGGGCGTGGCTCATGCTAAGGAAGTAGAAAAGGCAGAGAAAACGGAGAGTTCAGAAATCATACGCTATGCAGTAAAATCGGAGAATGCAGAAAATATAGAGAGTGCAGGAAATGTAGAGGTTGCAGAAGAAGACGCAGATACAGCTTCAGAAACGAGTATGGCGGAATTTTCCTCAGATTCTGTTATCCATTTTTCGGAAAAAAGTGTGCGGCTGAGTGCGGATGAACTGGAACGATATATGGAGCTTTTTACAGGCCGCGAGGATATCTACGCACTCAATGAATTATCTGACAATAACCGCAGGATCTGCGTGGAGGTTCCAGAGCCTCTGCAGCCGGAGGTGGTAAAGGCCCACCTGAAAGGCACGACCACAGTCAGCACCTTTGTCCAGAGAAGCAACGCGACAGTAAAATTTCTGGTAATTGATCTCGATGTATCCAAAGGAGTCCTGCTGGGGCGAACAGAGGAGATTATAAAGGAATACATGAAAAAATGCTTCGAACTGGCTACATTATGCTTCAGGGAACTGAGCCATCTGGGAATCCATAGTCACATCGAGGACAGCGGATGCCGGGGCTATCATGTATGGATCCTGTTTGACGGATGGATTCAGGTCAGGTATGTCAACCTGCTGGCAGATATCATAGAGACAAAACTGCGCCCCTATCTGAAAGACAGCGGTATACAGGCAGAATATTTTCCAAATAAGACCAAAATCAGAAACGGGAAGGCTGGCCAGTGCATAAAGCTCCCCTGGGGCATTCATCCCAAAACGGGAAGGCGGAGCTATTTTCTGAAAGAAGATGGAACACTGTATTCACCGCAGCATATCGTTCTGGACGAGATTATACCGTGTACGCTGAATACGATAAAAAGAGCTCTGGCAGCAAACCGACCGCAGGACGGAGGCACTGCTGGGATCGTGCAGACATCAGAAGTAGACCGGGATATATCTGAATTCGGTCCGTTGCCGGACACAGTCAGAGTCGTCCTGGAAAACTGTGCTCTCATGCGTTACCTTTGCCAGAAAGCGCGGAAAACTCATTATTTATCGCACTTCGAACGCCTTAGCATCTTGTATGTGTTCGGACATCTGGGTGAGGATGGACAGGATTTCATTCACAAAGTCATGTCATTCACTCTGAATTATTCTGAGTTCACCACGCAGAGATTTATCCAACGCTGTCCGGAAAAACCGATCAGCTGCGTGAAACTCCGCGACCAGTATAAACAGGTGACCGCAGAGATCGGCTGCGCCTGCAATTTCAAACGCACAAAAAACTGTTATCCGTCGCCCGTATTGCACGCATTGAAAAAAGCGGAAGAAAATACCTCCGTCACCATGCCTCTGTCCAGAACCGTCCCTGCAGACAAACAGAGCATATTGAAAAACGAGATCAACGTAACTGCGCGGGTACAGGAGATCGCGGAAAAACTGATTGAAGTCAGAAAACAGCGACGGAGTCTCGAAAAAACAGCGCGGAAATATGAGCAGGAGCTAACAGTTTTGTTCGATGAAAACAAGACGGATTCTATGGAAATAAAGATGGGACTATTGATTCGCAGAAAAACAGACGATAGGGTGGAGTGGAGTATTGAATTGTAAAATATGTTCTATGTAATCCTCTGATGAGCGTGGATGCGTAGCATTTATCTGCAGCCTGCCTGACTGATCTTTTGATCAATCAGGCAGAAAAACAGATTAAAATCAAAGAATCAAATCAGTGGGTAAATCCATGAAATATTCCGCTGGGAATAGAAATTTCATATTGACAATACATGGCCAAAAGGTATATTATGAGTACTGACCACTGAAAAACCCAAAAACAGGGCAGAAAAAGCTTATTTTCAGAATATTCTGTGA